>DAIOWG010000139.1:0-7835 GCA_036758645.1 Dokdonella sp.
CACGACGCAGATGGACATCAAGCGCAGCCGCAAGGTGGCGCTGAGCGTCGTCGAGGAGGAGAAGCTCGCGAAGGAGCCGGGCTGGAAGGAGGCCTATGCAGAGTCGGGTGAGACGGCGGTGCCGATCGAGCACTGGATCGCCGCACAGGTGTCCGAGAACATCGAGGCCGAGCCGCTGCAGAACAGCCGGGTCGTCAACCTCAGCTACGAGTCGCTCGTGCCCGCCGAGGCCGCACGCCTCGCGAACGCGTATGCCAAGGCATTCACGGCCACGACGCTCGAACTGATCATCGAGCCGGCGCGCCGCAACGCCGCTTGGTTCGACCAGCAGCTCAAGACGCAGCGCGCCCGGCTCGATGCGGCCCGCGAACGGATGTCGCAGATGCAGGCAGCCAGGGGCGTCATGGCGCTCGACGAGAAGCTCACGACCGAGACGAATCGGCTCGACGAGATCTCGCGCAACCTGGTCGAGGCACAGGCCGCGACGGCCGCGGTGCGCGGACGCCAGCTCGGCGTGAACCATCCCGAGTACCAGAGCGCCCTGCAGCGCGAGCGGGCGCTCGCCGGTGCGCTCGGCGCGCAGAAGGCGAACATCGTCCGGCTCACGAGCCAGCGCGAGGACCTCGACACGCTCGCGCGGGAGGTGCAGACCGAGCAGGACAACTACACCGCGACGCTGCAGGCGTACTACAAGACCGCGATGGAGAGCCAGTTCAACCAGACCAACATCGCGATCCTGAGTCCTGCGTTTCCGCCGGCGGAGCCTTCCAGCCCGAACGTGCCGCTCAACATGATCAGCGCCGCCGTGCTCGGCCTGTTCCTGGGTCTCGTCGCCGCCTTCATGGCGGAAATGTCGAGCCCGCGGACGCCGTCGATGCGGCTGCGCCGCCAGTTCGTCGAAGAGCCGATCACGGAAGTCTGAGGATCCCGCGGGGCCGGGCCGACGTAGCCCGGCCCCGGACGGCTGTGAGAGAGGCCCCCGCGGCAGCGGTCCGGCGGGGCATGGGGGCGAGCGCCAACAAGGGACGGTTCGTGACGCAGCGAAGATTCATTTTCATCACAGGCGCTTCGCGTTCCGGCACGACGCTGCTGAGCTTCGTGCTGCGCCGGCACGCGCAGGTGTTCGGCCTGCGCGAGCTGCAGTACTTCGGCCAGGCGTGGGATCCGAGCGACGCCGATCGGCGATTCACGCGGGCCGAGGCCGTCGATGCCGCGGCGCTGCTGTTCGCGCACCAGGATCACGGCGTCCTGGTGCACCACGTCGACCCGGAACACCGGCAGGCCGCGGTCGCGCTGGTCGAAACTCTCGGCGACGCCGCGTCCGATCCCGCCGAGCTCTTCGCCGCCGCCGTGCATTCGATGGCGCGCGCGGAGGGCAAGTCGATCCCGTGCGAGCAGACCCCCCGATACATCTTCTACGCGCGTCCGCTGCTCGACCGGTATCCGGGTGCGCACATCGTCCACCTCGTGCGCGACCCGCGCGCGGTGATGGCTTCGCAGAAGAACCGCTGGCGGCGTCGGCGGCTGGCCGCGGCCGGGATGAGCGTGCCGCGGTACGAGTCGGTGCGCGTCTGGGTCAACTACCATCCCTACACGGTTGCGCGGCTCTGGGGCCAGGCGACGCGGGCGGCGCTCGAACTGGCCCAACACCCGCGCGTGACGATCCTGCGCTACGAAGACCTCGTGCTCGAGCCGGAGCGAACCGTGAGGCAGCTCTGCAGCCGGCTTGGTCTGGAGTTCGACCCCGGGATGCTCGACGTCGAACAGGTCAACTCGTCGCACCAGTCCTCCGTCGCCGGCCCCCGCAAGGGCTTGCGGACCGACGCGATCGACCGGTGGCGCCAGGCGCTGACACCGGCCGAAACCGCCGTGACCGAGCAGATCTGCCGACCGCTCATGCCACGATTCGGCTACGTGCCAGTCGCCCGACCGAAAATGTCGTGGCTGGACCGGGCCGGTTTCGGCGTCAGCTACATCGTGCACCTCGGCGCGGTGCTGCTCGTGAATCCGGGCCGGGCGGCAGTGCAGGCGAAGGCACTGGCGCGGTCAGGCTCCGCCGAATCGCTGTTTCGTCGCGTGCGCCAGGGCGGCCGGTCGCGACCGCCAGAATCGCTGCCGCCGCCGGAGCAGCTTCCGTCACGTCCACCGCCGGATTCGTCGCTGGAACGCCGCGGCGACCTTCCGGCGAACGACGACCTGCGCGAGTTCATCGGCCTCAAGTTCTGGGACATCCCGCTGCCGCGCGCAGCCCGGTTCATCGTCGATCGCGCGGCGTGCGGCGAGCGCACGCATGTGTTCTTCGTCAACGCGCACTGCGTCAACGCCGCGGCCGCGCACGCGGGATACGCGAAGCTGCTGGCCGACGCGCCGTTCGTCTTCGCGGACGGCGTCGGCATGGCGATTGCGGCGCGCTTTTCCGGCACGCGGCTCGAGCACAACGTCAACGGCACCGATCTGTTCCCGCTGATCTGCCAGGCCGCTGCGGCCGCCTCGGTGCCGATCGCGTTGCTCGGCGCGAAACCGGGCGTGGCGCAGGCGTGCGCCGAGCGCATGACGCGCACATTCCCGGGGCTGCGGGTCGTCTGGACGGACCACGGCTACCTCGGGGCCGAACAGGAGCGAGCACGCCTCGCGGACCTCAATGCGTCCGGGGCACGGATCCTGTTCGTGGCCAAGGGCGTGCCTGCCCAGGAATGCTGGATCGCCGAGAACGCCGAACGCCTGGCCCCGCCGGTCGTGCTCGGCGTCGGCGCGCTGTTCGACTTCTATTCGGGCGCGGTGAAGCGCGCGCCACCGCTGGTGCGCGGCTTGCGCAGCGAGTGGCTGTACCGGCTGGTGCTCGAGCCCCGTCGCCTGTCGCGTCGCTACCTGCTCGGCAATCCCGCGTTCATCGCGCGCACGCTGCTATGGCGCTCGCTCAGCCATCCACTCGCGCGTCGGGACGGAGGTCTCACGTGAACGCGCCGCTGCCACGCTTGCCCGACTTCGTGATTGGCGGCACCGAGAAGGCCGGCACCACGTCGGTGTTCGACTGGTTGAGCGGCCATCCCGAGGTGGGCGCCTCGCTGCGCAAGGAGACCGACTTCTTCCGCGAACTCTATACGGGAGACGATGCCGTCGACGTCGCACGATACGCGGCGTTCTTCGAGCACGTCGACCCGGGCGCGCGGATACTCATGGAGGCCTCGCCCGGCTATCTCGGCGAGGCGACGCTCGTGGCGCCGCGCATGCGTTCGCTGCTGCCCGGCGTGAAGCTGCTGTTCATCCTGCGCGACCCGATAGACCGGCTGCATTCGTCGTACCATTTCCATCGCGGCCGGCTGAACCTGCCGCAGGACCTCACCTTTGACGACTACGTGCGACGCTGTCTCGCCTACGAGCGCGGCGCAGCCTCCCCGGCGTCGCTAGGCGTCGGGGAGTGGTACCTCAAGGTGCTGCGCTTCGGCTGCTACGCGGATTCCCTGGTGGTCTACCAGACCCGCTTTCCCGCCGAGCAGGTCAAGGTCGAATTCTTCGAGACGCTGCGCGCGGATGAACGGCGCTTCATGCTGCAGCTCAGCACGTTCCTCGGGATCGATGCGACGCACTGGGAAAACGTGGATTTCCGGCCGAGCAACGTGACGTTCTCGGCGCGGCACCGCGGCCTGCACCGGCTCGCGTTGCGCACCAACGCGCTCGCCGAACCGATCATGCGGCGCTACCCCGTGGTCAAGCAGTCGCTCGTGCGCGTCTACAAGGCGCTGAACCAGGACCGGGAGGGCTACGACCCGATGCCGGCGGCGACGCGCGAACTGCTGGTCGACTATTACGCGCCCTCGCTGCGCCGCCTCGAGCAGCAGCTCGGCCGGCCGTTGCCCGAGGCGTGGCGGCGCGAGGCGCAGGGCAGGGCAGCCGCATGATGTCCCGGTTCGCACCGTCGACACCGTCGCATGGCGAGCACGTCGCGTTCCTCGTAGGCGCGGGACGCTCGGGGACGACGCTGCTCTACAAGCTGCTGTGCCTGCACCCGCAGGTCGCCTACATCAGCAACTACGAGAACCGACTGGCCTGGTTCCCGGCCGGGCTGGCGTCCGGTGCGGTGTCGCGCCGCCTCGACGCGAAGCTGCACGCCTGGTTCAACCGCGGCGGCAACGCGTATTTCATCGACCGACCGTGGCTCAAGAAGCTCTTCCCGACGCCGAACGAGGGCGAGTCCGTGTTCCGCGCGAGCGGTGTGCCGTTGTTCCCCGGGCCCGGCGAGCTGCCGGACCCGACCACCGCGGCGCGGCTGCGCAGGCGATTCGAGCGGCTGCGCAAGCGCGCGCGCGCGGCCGTGTTCCTCTCCAAGCGGACGGCCAACAACCGCCGCATTCCCTACCTGTCGACGATCTTCCCGGCGGCCCGGTACGTGCACCTCGTCCGCGACGGGCGCGAGGTGACGCAGTCGCTGTCGGCCGTCGAATGGTGGGACGGTCACACCGTCTGGTGGGACGGACGCACGCCGGCGGAGATGGAGCGCGCCGGCGAGTCGCGGCTCGCGATCTGCGCGCGCAACTGGGTCCGTGAGCTCGAGGAGCTGCGTGCCCAGCTGCACGCGATCCCGCCGGAGCGCCTGCTCGAGCTGCGTTTCGAGGACCTGCTGCGCGACCCGCTCGGGCAACTCGAGCGCGTGGTCCGTTTCCTCGGGCTCGAATTCACGCCGCAGTACCGCGCAGCCATCACCACGCTGCAGTTGCGCCCCGTGCGCGCGCGCTGGGGCAGCGACTGGGATGAGCAGCAGCTCGCTTGCGTGCTGCGCGAAGCGCGGCCGATGCTGCGCGAGCTGGGATACACCAAATGAGCGCTCGTGTCGCACCGCCGCGCGGGACGCGGCCGACCTACGTCGGGATCGGCGCGCAGAAATGCGCGTCGACCTGGCTGCACCGCGTCCTGGCCGAGCATCCGCAGGTCGCCGTGCCGGCCGTGAAAGAAGTCGACTTCTTCTCCTGGCACTACGACCACGGATTCCAGTGGTACGAGCGCTGCTTCGCCGGGGTGGACCCCGCAGCGCGCGCGCGCGGTGAGATTTCGCCGTCGTATTTCTGCGAACCGGCGGTGCCGGCGCGGCTCGCGCGGTACGCACCGGAAGCGAAGATCCTGCTGTCGCTGCGGGACCCGGTGCAGCGCGCGCTGTCGAACCACCGGCACGAAGTCCGGGAAGGTCACTTCACGGGGCCGGACCTCAGTTTCGAGGCCGGGCTGGCCAACAACCCGATGTACGTGGAGCAAGGCCTGTATGCGACGCACCTGCGGGGCTGGCTGCGGCACTTTCCGCAGGAGCAGGTCCTCGTCGTGCTGACGGAGGACGTCGAGACCGAGCCGGCGGAGGTCTGCCGCGCGGTGTACCGGTTCCTCGGTGTCGACGACAACTACGTCCCGGCCGGGCTGCGCGAGCGTTTCAACCGCAGCTTCGCGAGCCGGTCGCGGTGGCTCACCGAAGTCAAGGACGTCGTCTATGCCTCGACGCGCGTGCCGGGGTTGCGCTGGGCGTGGGAGACGGCGGCCGGACTCGGATTGCGTTCGGTCTATCGCGGCATCAACGAAGTGTCGAGCGACGACCTGATCCCGCCGCCGCGCGCGGAGACGATCGCGCAGCTGCGCCACCGGTTCGAGCCGGAGTTGCGCGAACTCGAGGCCCTGCTCGGCCGATCACTCGAGGCCTGGCGTACCGACCGGACGACACCGGTCAAGGCGGTCGCATGACGGCATACGTTCAACGTCAACGTCCGGGACGGGACCTGTTCGTCGTCGGCCTGGTGGGCACGCTCGGGCTGCTCGGCGGCGTCCTGAGCGCCTCCGGACGGCTCGCCGTGCTCGCGATCTTCGTCGGGCTCGTGGTCGCGGTCCTGGTCGCCTCGTCAAGGGTGGCCGTGTTCTGGTTCGTCGTGATCGTGGCGCTGGTCGCGACCGGCCTGTCGCAGCTGTACCTGCCCGGGTCCGGGGCACGCTATGTCCGGTACGTGGCCCCCGTGGCCTCGCTCGCGCTGCTGCTGCACTGGGTCAACGACCAGCTCATGTCCCATCCGCGCAGTCGCACGGACCTCGTGCCCATCCCACTGGTGTGGGCGGCCGCATTCGCGGCGACGGCCGTCGTCTCGGTGCTGGTGAACCTCAGCAACCCCGACGTGGCCGTGATGGGCGCGAAGAACTATTTCCAGATGGGTGCGTTCTTCTTCGGCGTGACGTTCCTGCGCTGGGACCATTCGACCCTGGACCGCAGCCTGGTCCGCGTGCTGATCCTGCTCGCCGTCGTGCAGCTGCCGTTCGCACTTCACCAGTACCTGTACCTGGTGCCGCAGCGCATCGGCCTCGGCGGCGGCATCGTCCCGGTCGATATCGTCTCCGGGACCTTCGGCGCGTCGCTGCTCGGCGGTGGCGCCAATGCCGTGCTTGCGGCGTTCCAGATCATCGTCGTGGGATTGCTGCTCGCGCTCTGGAAGAACGGCGCCATGTCGCTGTTCAAGATGGCGACGCTGTCGCTGCTGCTGCTGGCGCCGCTGCTGGTCAACCAGGCCAAGATCGCCGTGCTGTACCTGCCGCTGGTGTTCCTGGTCCTGTTCCGCCGGGACTTCATCGTGCGCCCGGGCAAGTTCCTCGTCGCGGGCGTCGGCATCGCCGGCGTGTTTGCGGTGCTGATGACCGCACTGATGATGACGCATCCGTCGGGCAAGCTGCACACCTGGTCGGAGCTCGTGGACTTCGTCGTGGCGCGGCAGACGGCGAGCATCGCGGAGCGCGGCGATGAATACGGCGCCCTCACGCGCTGGACGACGCTGACGTTCTGGGCCGAGGAGCACGCGACCGCGAACCCGGTGCACACCCTGGTCGGGCACGGCCTCGGCGCCTCGCGCGAGCAGGAGGACAGCGGCCTGGTCCACACCCTTGCCGAGCAGAAATACCCGGGGCTCAACATCGGCCACACCGCGGTGTCCGCGCTGTTGTGGGACACCGGCGTGATCGGGCTCGTCACCGTGCTCGGCATGCTCGGCTCAGCGTTCTTCATGGCCGGTTCGCTCGCACGGCATTACCGCGGCCGGGACGCGTTCCGCTGCGGCTTGTACGAGGGCCTCCAGGCAGCGATTGCGGTGCTGGCGCTCGGCCTCGCGCACAAGGATTTCTTCGTCGTCCACATCCCGTACCAGACGGTTACGTACCTGATCATCGGCTACGTCGCGAACGGCTGGCTGGAGATGGTGCGAAAGGAGCCTGGACGGCATGCCCGCCGCCTATAGCGTCCGCCGCTTCCGCAGGGCCGCCGTGCAGCTCGTCGGCGGGCGCATGGCGCAGGCGGCTGCGCGCGTGGTGCTCGTGCTCGCGGTCGTGCGCATCCTGCCGGTCGAGGACTACGGCGCCTACATGCTCATCGTCGGCACGGCCGAAATGATGCTGCAGCTCGGGTCGTTCGGCATCCTGCCGCTGGCGCAGCGCTACCTGCCGCAGATGCTGACCACGCTGCCGCTGCGCCGGCTGTACGGCTTCGTCGCATTCCTCGTGCTGGCGCAACTGGTGATTTTCGCCGGCATTGCGGGGCTGATCGCGGCGTTCTGGGACGTGCTCACGCCGCTCTTCGGCATGACGCCGGCGCAGTCGGAGGCGACGCGCGTGGCGGCGTGGATGTTCCTGGTGATACCCGCCTTTCGCTTCACGGCCGAGCTGCTCGAGTCGATGCTCGGGTTCGGCCAGATCGCCCGTGCCGTGATGGTCATCGCGCGCGCGAGCGCGGTGCTGTTGCTGATCCTGCTGCTGCCGGTGGTCCATCTGCGCGACGTGCTCGTCGTCGACATGGCCGTGACGGGGCTGTGCGTCCTGTTCGTGCT
>DAIOWG010000140.1:0-7782 GCA_036758645.1 Dokdonella sp.
GAGGAGGGCCGCGCGCAGTGCACGTTCCCACGGCGCACGATCGATCGCATGCTCGGCCAGCCAGCGCGGATCGAACAGCGTCTGCGCGTAGCGATCGCCTCGATCACACAGCAGGCTGACGATGCTGCCGCGCTCGCCGTGCGAGCGCATGCGCGTCGCCAACTCCAGGCAGGCGACCAGGTTGGTGCCGGATGAGCCGCCGAAACGGCGTCCGAACAGCTCTTCCAGCAGCCACGCCGCGGCGATCGATGCAGCATCCGGTACTTCGATCACCTCCTCGACGACATCGAACACGAAACCGGGTTCCACGCGCGGCCGACCGATGCCTTCGATCAGTGTCGGCGCATCCGCGCGCGCATCCGCGCGGCGCGTGCGCCAGCCGTGCACGAAACCGCTGCCACGGGGCTCCGCCACGCACAAGCGCGTGTCGAGGCTGCGGTAGCGGAGATAGCGCCCGATCGTCGCCGAGGTGCCGCCGGTTCCGGCGCCGCAGACGATCCATGCCGGTACCGGCGCCGATTCGAGCGCGAGCTGGCCGATGATCGATTCGGCGATGTTGTTGTTGCCGCGCCAGTCGGTGGCCGCCACGGCGACGCCGAACTGGTCGAGATGGCAAGCGCCGCGCGTGGCATGTTCGGCGGCGCGCGCGTGCACCTGCGCGGGATCCTCGACCAGGTCGCAGCGGCCGCCGAGCGCCTGCACGCTGCGGATCTTGCCCGGCGCGGTGCAGGCCGGCATCACGGCCACGAACGGCAGCCCGAGCAGCCGTGCGAACCAGGCCTCCGAGATCGCGGTGCTGCCGGAGGAGGCGTCGACCACCGTTTGCCCTTCGTGCAGGCGGCCGTTGCACAGCGCGTACAGGTACAGCGAACGCGCGAGTCGATGCTTGAGGCTGCCGGTCGGGTGCGCGGCTTCGTCCTTGAAGTAGAAGTCGATGCCGTCGAAAGCGGGCAGGTCGAGTTTGAGCAGATGCGTGTCGGCCGAGCGCGCTGCTTCCTGTGCGAGCCTGGCGAGCGCGGCGTGGACCCAGTCGCGACCGGCGCGCTGGCGTGGCAGGGCGTGCGCGGCGGTGGCGTGCCTCATGCCGGGCTCCCGATCCGGCGTACCAGGCGTGCGAGGAACTCGAAGTAGCGGTCGATGTAGCTGATGCCGTTTTCGCGGTCGATCAGGTACGGGTTCATCAGTGTGTGGCGCAGGATCATGAGGCGGTCCTCTCCCTCGCCGTCGCCGAACGAGCCGAGGTCGAGTGCTTCGAGGATGCGCGTGGCCTCGCGCGTGCCGAGGATGTCGGCGCGCAGGCTCGTCACCGAGCCAAAGAATTCGCGCGTCTGCACCGGCTGGCGCGGGTCGCAGCGCATCTCGTCGTGCAGCGATTGCACGAACGCGTTGGCGACCGCGACCGATCGGTTGCCGGCCGGATTCAATGCGAGGCAGACGAGGTTGCTGTCGGGCTCGAACGGCACCAGCACGCGCAGCAGGCCGGTGCCTTCATCGGCGAAGCGCTGCGCACGCGCGCGGAAGGCTTCGGCTGCGAGGATCGTCTGGCGTTGCAGGCGTCCGAAGTTCGCGTGGTCGAGCGGCAGCACCTTGTGCGTGACGTAGGCAGCCGCCGCTGCAGCGCCGGGCTTGGACCCTTCGGGAATGAACTGGCCGAGGTTGCGGTAACGCGCGAGGTAGTCGGCCGGGGCCGGCGCATGGAACACGTAGTCGGCGCGCTCGGCGAGCAATGCCACCGCGCGATGGTCGCGGCAGACGAACGCGCCGGCACCGAAGGGCAGGTAGCCGAGCTTGTGCGGATCGATCGTGACCGAGTCGGTGTCGCCGAGCGCGGCGAACGCCGCGTGCACCGCGGGCGACGGAAAGTGATCGAACTCGCCGGCCATCTCCGCGCGCGTGCGCAGGCGGCCGTCCGCACGGCGGAACAGCGTCGCGAGGTAGCCGCCCCAGGCCGCGTCGACGTGCACGCTGAAGCCGAGGCCCTGGCGTGCAGCCTGTGCGCGCGCGGCGAGCATGCCGTCGACCGGATCGACCGTCCCGTATTCGGTGCTGCCGAGCACGGCGACGCCGAGCAGCACCGGAATGCGCGCGCGCGCGCAGCGCGCGAGCGTCGATTCGAGCGCTTCGACGTCCAGGCGCATGCCGCGCGTCGGCAGCAGCAGCAACTGGTCGCGCCCGAGTCCGAGCAGCTTGACCGCCTTGCTCCAGGAATAATGCGCGGTGATCGGCGCGAGCATGCGCGGCGGTTGCAGCGTCGGGTGCGCGGCGAAGAATGCGGCGAGGCCGTGGTGTTCGTTGTGTTTGGCTTGCAGGCGCGCGAGCCATCGCGCGGGTTCCACCTGCGCCTCGGCAGCGAGCCACTGCTGCCACTGCTGCAGCAGCGTGATCGATTGTGCGGGCGCGAGGTTGAATGCGTCCCAGTCGTCGGCCGGCAGCTCCAGTCCCGGCACCTGCGCGGCGCGCAGCGCGACCGGAAACGCCTTCAGCGCGAGCGCGAGCCGCAGCGCCTGGTAGTTGGCGAGCGTGCCGCCGGAGGTCAGGTGGCCGAACGCGCATGCAGGCTCTGCCGGGTCGTGCGGATAGCCGACCATGCATGCGAGTTGCAGGCCGACCTGCACCTCCATGTCGACGGTGACGGGTGCAGCGTCCTCGCTCACGTTGTTCGGGTTGTAGGGCAGGGTCAGCATCTGTGCCGCGAGGCCCGGCAGCAGCAGGTCCGACACCATGTGGCCGAGGTAGCGCGGGCTATGGAACGGGACCGACTTCTTCAGCGAGGCCGACAGCTGGTGCAGTTCGCGTCGCATGCGCGCTTCGAACGCGAGGTAGTCGGGATGGCGCGCGGTCGCGGTCGCGATCGCGGGCGGATCCTCGGGGTGGAAATTCCGGCGCCAGTAGACGTGGTCGCGCAGGAACTCGACCATCAGCTTCTCGAGCAGGCTGTCGTTCTCGCCGTAGGGCCCGAGGAAGCAGGCATCGAGCGCGTGGTCGCGCGGGAAGGAATCGGTGTCGATCGACGCGGCGTTCATGCAGAGCCCTGGTTGGCGTCCCCGCGGCGCGGGCGCGACATCCAGTGTGCGTGGCAGCGCGTGGGGCAGCCATGACGCGGATCAAGACGGCAGGGCGCAGGGCAGGCCGGACGGCCACAGGCCGGCCCGCCGCGTTTCGCGCCGCCGGCTCGGCGCGCCCGCCGCGTGCGTGCTGCCTACGGGGCGTTCGGCGCGCGGCTCCGGGGCGACCGAACCACGTCAGCGATGCAGCAGGTTCTTCGCGACGTCCTTGAGCGCGGCGACCTCGCACAGCTTCACGTCGCGTCCGTCCACCTGCAACAGCCCGGTGTCCTGGAAACGCCGCAGCACGCGGCTGACGGTTTCCGCCGCGAGCCCGAGGTAGTTCGCGATGTCGCTGCGCGACATCGCCAGGTGCAGCGAATCGGGCGCGAAGCCGCGCGCTTCGCATCGCGCGGAGAGGTTCAGCATGAAGGCGGCGAGGCGCTCGTCGGCGGTCGCCTCCTGCTTGCGCAGGTTCGCTTCGCCGAGATCCTTGCTGAGGCGACGGAACAATTCCTGCTGGACCTGCGGGATGCGCGTGGCGAGGGTCGCGAGTGCGGGAAACGAGAAACGGCAGACTTCGACCGTGTCGAGCGCGACCGCGTCGCAGGGATAGGTCTCGGCGTGGATCGCGTTGAGCCCGATCAGTTCGCCTGGCAGGTGGAAGCCGAGCACGAGTTCGCGGCCTTCGAGGTCGACCAGCCGCGTCTTCACGGTCCCCGAGCGCACCGCGAAGATCGCGCCGAAGCGGTCGCCGGTGCGCACGATCGACTGGCCCGGCCGATACGGGCCGACGTGTTCGACCAGGCAATGCAGCTCGGACAGGCGGATCTTGTCGACGCCACTGCCGACGCAGACCGCGCCGAACGCACAGGTGGAACAGAACTTCCGGTCGTTGCCGTCGTCGGCAATCGGGTTCGGCCGCATGATGCGGCCGCCTGCAGGCACCCCTTGACCCATCTTCCGGACTCCGCTCGCGCCCTCACACCGCGCGCGAATAGCGGATGTCCGGGCTTGCCGCGTGGGCATCGAAACACTGGGCGATGTTGCGCAGCAGGAACTGGCCGCGCGCCGTCACCGTGATGCGTTCCGGGGCACGCTCGACCAGTCCATCGGCCACCAGCGGCGCGAGGCGGTCCAGCGATTCCCGGAAGTAACCCGGGAAGTCTACAAGATGCCGCGCCTCGAAGGCGGCAATGTCGATCACGCCGGTGCACATCAGGCGCTGGATCAGGTCGGCACGCACGAGATCGTCCTCGTCGAGCCAGAGCCCGCGTGCGACCGGCAGCCGACCGTTGTCGAGCGCGGCGTAGTAGCCGACGAGGTCCTTCGCATTCTGGCTGAAGGACTGGCCGACATGGCTGATCGCGCTCATGCCGAAGCCGATCAGGTCGCACGCCGCATGCGTGGAATAGCCCTGGAAGTTGCGCTGCAGCGTGCCCGCCGCGAGCGCGCGCGCGAGGTCGTCGCCGGGCAGCGCGAAATGGTCGACGCCGATGTGCACGTAACCCGCCGAGGTCAGCGCTTCGACGGTCTGCTGCAGCAGCGTCAGGCGCGTGGACGCGTCGGGCAGGTCGTACTTGTCGATCTGGCGCTGCGCCTTGAAACGCTCGGGCAAGTGCGCGTAGCCGTACGCCGCGATGCGGTCCGGGCGCAGCGCGATCACCTGATCGAGCGTGCGCGCGAACGATTCGGGCGTCTGGCGCGGCAGGCCGTAGATGAGGTCGAGGTTGATCGAACGCACGCCGCCGAGGCGCGCGCCGGACATCACCGCTGCGGTCTCCTCCACGCTCTGGATGCGGTTGACCGCGCGCTGCACCTCCGGGTCGAAATCCTGCACCCCGATCGACACGCGGTTGATCCCGGCCGCGGCGACCTGCCGTGCATAGTCGGCGTCGCAGAAGCGCGGATCGAGTTCGATGCCGAACTCGCGCGCCGAGTCGACCTTGCACGCGAAGTGGCGCTGCAGCGTATCGACGAGTTCGAGCAGTTGTTCGATGTCGAGGAAGTTCGGCGTGCCGCCACCGAAATGCAGCTGTGCGAGGCGGCGGTCGCGGTCGAAGTGCGAGGCGGCCAGTTCGATCTCGCGGTACAGGCGCGTCAGGTAGGTCGCGGCGCGGCTGCGGTCGTGGGTGATGATGCGCGCGCACCCGCAGTAGAAGCAGGGCGAGAGGCAGAACGGGATGTGGACGTAGGCGGACAGGTCGCGCGGGATCGGATCACCGTTGGACAAGCGGATCGCGCGCAGCAGGTCCGCCTCGCGGAAACTGTCGCGAAAGTGCGGCGCGGTCGGATACGAGGTGTAGCGCGGTGCGCTGACGTCGTACTTCGCGACGAGGTCGCGGTCGAACACCGGGACGGCGGAGGCGGTCGTGATCATGGTGCCACGATAGGCGGCTTTTCCGGGCACGGCCTTGATCCGGATCAACACCGCGCGGCGATTCGGGAAGAACTGCTCGTCCACGAGGGTTCAGTTTCGATGCGCGCGGGCCAGGGCTCGGGACTGAAGTCCCTCCCGCCAGGGGCCCCGCACGCGAGTGCGTGGCTGCGAAGCACCGCGGGAGGGGCGTCAAACCCGAGTCGTTCGCGCGTGACCGCGAGGCCGCCGCAGTCTCCGTCAGGAGTGGACCTGCAGGCTGCCACGATGCGCATGCAGGACTGCGAGCGCTGCGGATGCCAGGCGCGCTTCGAGATCATCCGCGCGACTGGTCAGCATCACCGGCACGCGTGCGCCGAGCACGATCCCGGCCGCGATTGCGCCGGACAGGTAGATCAGCTGCTTGACCAGCATGTTGCCCGAGACGAGGTCCGGAACGACGAGGATGTCGCTGTCGCCTGCGACCTCGGAGCGGATGCCCTTCGACCTGGCGGCTTCGGGAGAGATCGCGTTGTCGAATGCGAGGGGGCCGTCGATCAACGCGCCGCTGATCTGGCCGCGATCGAGCATCTTGCACAGCGCGGCGGCATCGAGCGTCGATGCGATCGCCGGGTTGATCGTCTCGATCGCCGACAGCACCGCGACTTTCGGGCGCTCGATCGCGAGCGCGTGCGCGAGGTCGATCGCGTTCTGCACGATGTCACGTTTCTCGAGCAGGTCCGGTTCGATGTTGATCGCGGCGTCCGTGATGAACAGCGGCTTGGCATAGGTCGGCACGTCGAGCGCGAACACGTGGCTCATGCGGCGCTCGGTACGCAGCCCGTTCGCGCGGTCGACGATCGCGGCCATCAGCTCGTCGGTGTGCAGTGCGCCCTTCATCAGCGCGTCCACCTTGCCTTCTCGCGCGAGCGCGACCGCGGTCTCGGCGGCGGCATGGCTGTGCGGCGCGTCGACCAGCTCGAAGTCGGCGAGCGCGCATCCGGCCGCGTCCGCGGTACGCCGGATCTTGTCGATCGGCCCGACGAGTACCGGCTTGATCAGGCCGAGCCGTGCAGCCTCGAGCGCACCTTCGAGTGATCGCTCGTCGCAGGGATGCACGATCGCGGTCGTGATCGCATCGAGCCGTTGCGCCGCTTCGACGAGGCGACGGTAATGCGCACCGGCGACGCGATGGGTGCAGTCGGTGGCTTCGGCTGCACTCGCGCTTTCGTGCTGCATGGCATGCTCCGTCGCGTGGATGGGTTCGGGCAGTCTAGCGCCGACGCCGCTGCCCGCGAATCGCCATGCGGACGACACCGTCGCGACCGCAGCGCAGGGGACACTGGCCGTCTTCACCATCGCGCGTTCGCGCAGGAGACATCGATGCCCGCATTTTCACTCCCGTGGCTGGTCGCCGCGCTGGTCGCCGCACCCGCGTCATGGACCGCGCCGCAGGCGCCGTACCGGATCCACGGCAATACCTGGCAGGTCGGTTCGGCCGGATTGTCCGCGATCCTCGTGACCTCGGACGCCGGCCACGTGCTGATCGACGTGCCGCTTGCGGAGAACGTCGCGATGGTAGAGGCGAACGTGCGTGCACTCGGATTCCGCGTCGAGGACATTCGCCTCGTGCTCAACACGCATGCGCACTTCGACCATGCCGGCGGGATCGCCGCGCTCGCGCGTGACAGCGGCGCCGAAGTCCGCGCGAGCGCGGCGTCGGCACGCGCGCTGCGCAGCGGCGGCGACGATCCCGACGACCCGCAGCACGGTTCCGCCGAACGCTACGCGCCGGTGTCCGTGGCGTCGACGTTCGTCGACGGCGAGGTGTTGCGCATCGGCGGGCTCGAGCTCACCGCGCACCTGACGCCGGGCCACACGCCCGGCAGCACGAGTTGGAGCTGGCGCAGCTGCGAGCGATCGCGCTGCCTCGATGTCGTGTACGCGGACAGCCTGACCGCGCTCAGCGACGACGATTACCACTACTCCGATCCGGCGCACCCGGAGCGCGTCGCGGATTTCCGACGCGGGTTGGCGGAGATCGCGAAACTGCCGTGCGACGTGCTCGTGACGCCGCACCCGGAGGCCAGCGGCCTCGATGCGCGGGTCGCACGGCGTGCCGCGGGCGAGGTCGACGCATTGATCGATCGCGGCGCCTGCCGTCGGTACGCCGAGACCGCGGAGAAACGTCTCGACGCGCGGATCGCCGCCGAACGCGCCGAGCCCTCAGCGCCCCTGTAGGCCGGACGACCGAAGGTCGGCCGGCGCTCCTCGCCCGACCGCCACGAAGCGCCGGCCGCGCTGCGCGCGTCCAGCCTGCGCGCCGACGCGCCGGTTCGCGCCGGAGGCCGTCACGGCGACTCGTTGCGAGGCGTTGCCCCG
>DAIOWG010000141.1:0-7777 GCA_036758645.1 Dokdonella sp.
ATGGCGCCGATCCACCACCACTTCGAGCTCAAGGGCTGGCCCGAGCCGCGCGTGATCGTGCGCTTCTGGATCATCAGCGTGGTGCTGGTGCTGATTGGCCTGGCGACGTTGAAGGTGCGCTGATGCACGACGTCCTTCCCGTGCCGGCCCTCACCCCACCACGTGCTCCGCGCGCCCTTCGGCCGCTGGTGGCGGCCTCGACCCCCGCTCCCGCTGCGCGGGCGAGGGACACTCGTCGGCAGCCTTCGGCTGCCGGGTTTGTCCGGGGGGTGCGCTGATGCTGCTCGTCAACCTCCACGCCGACCCGCAGGCGCAGCGCTTCGCCGAAGTGCGCGGGCGCTACGACGGCGGCGTGATCCTCGCGGCAGTGCTGCTTGCATGCCTCGGCGCGGTGATGGTGGCGTCGAGCTCGATCGCGGTCGCCGACAACCAGCATATCGGTGCGTTCTATTACCTGGAGCGCCACCTCGTGTTCCTCGCGCTTGGCTCGGCGATCGCGATCGCGGTGGCGCACGTCGAGCTCGACTGGATCGAGCGGCACGCGCTGCTGCTCCTGCTCGGCGGCGTCGTGCTGCTGCTGCTGGTGTTCGTGCCGTTCATCGGCGTGCGGGTGAACGGCGCGAGGCGCTGGCTCAGGCTCGGCTTCTTCGGCCTGCAATCGGTCGAAGTCGTCAAGGTGATCCTCGTCGTCTACATGGCCAGCTACCTCGTGCGCCATCGGGACAACGTGCAGGCGAGCCTGCTCGGCCTGGTCAAGCCGCTCGGCATCGCGGCACTGCTGGTCGCGCTGCTGCTCGCACAGCCGGACTTCGGTTCGGCCGCGCTGCTGATGGCGGTGACGCTCGGCATGGTCTGGCTCGGCGGCGCGCGCGTGCGCAACCTGCTGCTGCTCGGCGCGCTCGCGGCGCCGCTGCTGGCCGGGGCGGCGCTGAGCCAGGACTATCGCGTCAAGCGCCTCACCTCGTTCCTCGACCCGTGGGCCGATCCGTTCAATGACGGATTCCAGTTGACGCAGGCGCTGATCGCGATCGGCCGCGGCGAGTGGTTCGGCGTCGGCCTCGGCGGCTCGGTGCAGAAACTGTTCTACCTGCCCGAGGCGCACACCGATTTCATCCTCGCGGTGCTCGCCGAGGAACTCGGCCTCGCGGGGATCCTGCTCGTGCTCGCGCTGTTCACGGTGCTGGTCGGTCGCGGCTTCGCGATCGGGTTGCGCGCGGTCGAACAGAACCGGCGCTTTGCAGGCTACATCGCGTTCGGCATCTCGTTGATGATCGGCCTGCAGGCGCTGGTATCGATCGGCGTGAACCTCGGCGTGCTGCCGACCAAGGGCCTGACGCTGCCGTTGATCAGTTCCGGTGGCTCCAGCGTGCTGATGACCTGCGCCGCGATCGGCCTGCTTGCGCGCGTGAGCTACGAGGTCAGCCGCGCCGAGAACGCGATGCTGCAGATCGCGACCGCGCGGCTCGCCGAGGTGCGCCCGTGAACGCCGCGACGACGCGCGCGGACGGTCCGGTGCTGGTGATGGCCGGCGGCACCGGCGGCCACATCTTCCCGGGCCTTGCGGTCGCCGAGGAGCTGAAGGCGCGGCGCGTGCCGGTGGTCTGGCTCGGCGCGGCCGGCGGGCTCGAGACGCGGCTGGTTCCGCAGCACGGACTGCAACTCGAAACGCTGCCGATCGCGGGCATGCGCGGCAAGGGGCTGCTGACCCTGCTGGCGACGCCGCTGCGCGTCGCGCGCGCGGTGGCCGCAGCGCGCCGCTTGCTGCGCACGCTCGCACCGCGCTGCGTGCTCTCGCTCGGCGGCTACGTCGCGGCGCCCGGCGGCATCGCGGCCCAACTCGCAGGCGTGCCGCTCGTCGTGCACGAGCAGAACAGCATCGCCGGCCTCACCAACCGGCTACTGGCGCGCCACGCGCGGCGCGTGCTGACCGGCTTCGACGGCGTGTTCGCGAACGGTGAGTGGGTCGGCAACCCGGTGCGCGCAGCGATCGCGGCGGTGCGCGCGCCGGCGCGACGCTACGCCGGGCGCAAGGGTCCGCTGCACCTGCTCGTGCTCGGTGGCAGCCAGGGCGCGCAGAGCCTCAATGCCGCGTTGCCTGAAGTGCTGCGTCGGCGCGGCGCACGGCTGGACGTGGTCGTGCGCCACCAATGCGGCGCGAAACACTTCGACAAGGCGCGCGCGGCCTACATGAATGCGGGCATCGAAGCCGACGTCGTCCCGTTCGAGGACGACATGGCCGCCGCGTACGCCTGGTGCGACCTCGTGATCTGCCGATCCGGCGCGCTCACGCTGGCCGAACTCCAGGCCGCCGGGGTGCCGTCGATCCTGGTTCCGTATCCGCACGCCGTCGACGATCACCAGACGCGCAATGCCGAAGCGATGGTCACCGCCGGTGCTGCGCGCCTCGTCGCGGAAGGCGACGACTTCGTCAAGCGACTGGGTGCGGCGTTCGAGGAGATCGGCCAACGCGAGGTGCTCCTGCGCATGGCGGAGGCCGCTCGTTCGCTCGCGCATCCGGATGCCGCGCGCCGCATCGCCGACGCCTGCATGGAGGCCGCCGCATGACGCCCGTCCGGCTGCACCAGCACGGCGACATCATGCAGGACTTCCGTCACGTCCACTTCGTCGGCGTCGGCGGCGTCGGCATGAGCGGCATCGCCGAAGTCCTCTGCAACCTCGGCTACGCGGTTTCCGGATCGGACAAGGCCGACAACGCGACCACGCGCCGGCTCGCCTCGCTCGGCGCGCGCATCGAACGCGGGCACGACGCGGCGCATGTCCGCGACGCGGACGTGCTGGTGGTATCGAGCGCGATCGCTGCCGACAATCCCGAACTCGTCGCGGCACGCGAGCGACGCATCCCGGTGGTGCCGCGCGCCGAGATGCTCGGCGAACTCATGCGCTTCCGGCGCGGCATCGCCGTCGCGGGCACGCACGGCAAGACCACCACCACCAGCCTCACCGCGAGCGTGCTGGCCGAAGCCGGCCTCGACCCGACCTTCGTGATCGGCGGCCAGCTGATCGCAGCGGGCGCGAACGCGCGCCTCGGCAGCGGCGAATACCTCGTCGCCGAAGCCGACGAATCGGACGGCTCGTTCCTGCTGCTGTCGCCGATGATCGCGATCGTCACCAACATCGACGCCGACCACCTCGAGAACTACGACGGCGACTTCGACCGCGTGCGCAAGGCCTTCCACGACTTCCTGCACCGGCTGCCGTTCTACGGCGTCGCCGTGCTGTGCGCAGACGATCCGGAAGTCGCGGCGCTCGCGCGGGAAACCAATCGCCGCGTGCTGACCTACGGCATCGACGCCGAAGCCGACGTGCGCGCGAGCGGCCTGCGCCAGGCCGGAGGCGCGACCGAATTCATGATGCAGCTGCCGGAGGGCGGCGAGTGCCTGCCGATGCGCCTGAACCTTCCGGGCCGGCACAACGTGCTGAACGCGCTCGCCGCGTGCGCGGTCGGCTGGCAGCTCGGGGTCGACGCGGACGCGATGCGCACGGCGCTCGCGAAATTCGAAGGCGTGGGGCGGCGCTTCCAGATGCGCGGCGAGATCGCGCTCGACGAGGGTCGCGCGCTGCTGGTAGACGACTACGGCCACCATCCGCGCGAGCTCGCGGCGGTGTTCGAGGCCGCGCGCACCGGCTGGCCCGAACGCCGTCTCGTGGTCGCGTTCCAGCCGCACCGCTACTCGCGCACGCGCGACCTCATCGACGACTTCGCGAACGTGCTGGCCGAAGTCGACGTGCTGCTGTTGACCGAGGTCTACCCGGCCGGTGAAGCGCCGATCGCCAATGCCGACGGCCGTGCGCTCGCGCGCGCAGTGCGCGCGCGCGGCAAGGTCGATCCGGTGCTGGTCGATCATCCGCGCGACCTGCGCGATGCCTTGCCGCCGCTGCTGCGCGACGGCGACCTGCTGCTGCTGCTCGGCGCCGGCGACATCGGCGCCGCCGCGACCGAACTTGCCGCCGCCGGAACACTTACGCGCGGAGCTGCCTGATGCCTGCTTCCACCATTCCCCATTCCCCATTCCCCATTCCCCGCATTCGCGTCGAAGACGCGAAAGCCTTCGGCCGCGTCGCCGTCGCGATGGGCGGGCAGTCGGCCGAGCGCGAGGTGTCGCTCGATTCGGGCCGCAACGTGCTCGCGGCGCTGCGCGCGAGGGGCGTCGATGCGCACCCGGTCGACGGCATCCCGGCGCTGCTCGATGCGCTGCGCGCGGGCCACTACGCGCGCGTGTTCAACATCCTGCACGGCCAGCACGGAGGCGGCGAAGACGGCGTGCTGCAGGGTGCGCTCGAATCCCTGCGCGTGCCGTACACGGGTTCGGGCGTGCTCGGATCGGCGCTGTCGATGGACAAGGTGCGCACCAAGCAGGTGTGGATCGCCGAAGGCCTGCCGACGCCGCGCTACGTCGCGCTGCGCAAGGGCAGGGGAGCGATCGACGTGCATGCGGCCGCAGCGAGGATCGGCCTGCCGGTGATCGTGAAGCCGGCCTGCGAAGGTTCGAGCGTCGGCGTCTCGCGCGTGTTCGAGCCGCGCGACCTCGACGATGCAGCGGAACTCGCCGCGCGCTATCCCGGCGACCTGCTGGTGGAGGAAATGATCCAGGGCGACGAGCTCACCGTCGGCATCCTCGGCGGCGTGGCGCTGCCGTCGATCCGCATCGTGCCCAAGGGCGCGTTCTACGACTACCACGCCAAATACGTGGCGGAAGACACGCAGTACATCTGCCCGGGCCTCGAAGGCGATGCGGAATCCGGACTGCGCGCGCTCGCGCTCGCGGCTTTCGACGCGGCTGGTTGTTCGGGTTGGGGCCGCGTGGACGTGATGCGCGACCGCGAGGGGCGCAACTGGCTGCTCGAGGTCAACACCGCGCCGGGCATGACCAGCCACTCGCTGGTGCCCAAGGCCGCCGCGACGATCGGCATCCCGTTCGAAGAACTGTGCTGGCGCGTGCTCGAGACGAGCTTCGACCACGAGCCCGGAGACGCCAAGTGAGCGGCAGCGCACTCGCCAAGCTGCTCGCCTGGGCGATCGCGCTGACGCTGGTCGCGCTGCCGATCGTCGGCGTGCTCAACGGCTGGTTCGCGAGCGAACGCTGGCCGGTCACGCGACTCGCGGTGCGCGCCGAGTTCGAGCACGTGAGCGCCGAACAGATCCGCGCGGCGGCCGAGCCCGGCCTCGGCCAGGGCTTTTTCGCGATGCAGCTCGACCAGGTGCGCGACGCGGTCGCGCGCCTGCCTTGGGTCGAGCGCGTCGAAGCGCGCAAGCGCTGGCCCGACACGGTCGAACTCGTCGTCTACGAGCAGCAGCCGTACGCGCACTGGAGCGGCGGACGGCTGGTCAACCGCACCGGCCAGTTGTTCAGCGTGCCGGGCGGCGAATTGCTGCAGGGCCTGCCGCGCCTCGCAGGCCCCGACGAGCGCCTCGACGACGTGCTGCGTTTCCATGCCGACTGCCTGCGCGAACTCGGCGGCAGCGGCCTCGTGCTCGACGCGGTCGATCTCTCGCCACGCGGTGGCTGGCGACTGCACCTCGGTGCCGACACCGTGGTCGAACTCGGTCGCGAAGACGCGATGCTCCACCTCAAGCGTTTCCTCGACGTGTGGCCCCGCATCGCGGCCACCCGCGCGCTGCCGCCGCAGTCGGTGGACCTGCGCTACGCGAACGGCTTCGCCGTGCGTTGGGATCCGGCGCAGCCCGATCCCAACGCGGGAAATGGGGAATCGGGAACAGCGAATGGCCCGAGCGCCATGCCCCCCGATGCCGGCGTCAACGATTGGCGTTCGACCGATGCGCGTTTCCTGGCTGAAGCGGGGAGTGGCTACTCCCATTCCCCATTCCCCATTTCCCATTCCCGGCCCCTATGAAACCCAAGTCCGAAAAGAACCTGATCGTGGGCCTCGATGTCGGCACGTCGAAGATCGTGACGATCGTCGGCGAACACGCGGCCGGCGAGGCGGTCGAGATCATCGGGGTCGGCTCGCATCCCGCTCACGGGCTCAAGCGCGGCGTGGTGGTCGACATCGAATCCACCGTGCACTCGATCCAGCGCGCGGTGGAGGAGGCGGAGCTGATGGCCGGCTGCCAGATCCGTTCGGTCTACGCATCGATCGCGGGCAGCCACATCAAGGACGAGAACTCGCACGGAACCGCGCCGATCCGCGACAAGGAAGTCAGCGCGGCCGACCTCGACGCGGTGCTCAATTCCGCGTGCGCGGTCGCGATCCCCGCCGACCGCAGCGTGCTCTATCGCGAACCGCAGGAATACCTCATCGACGGCCAGGAAGGCATCCGGCATCCGGTCGGCATGTCGGGCGTGCGGCTGGAGGCGAACGTGCACCTCGTGACCGGTGCAGCGAGCGCGATCCAGAACATCACCAAGTGCATCAACCGCTGCGGCCTGCAGGTCGATGAACTGCTGCCGGCCGCGGTCGCCTCCGCGCGCGCGGTGCTGACCGAGGACGAGCGCGAACTGGGCGTGTGCATGGTCGACATCGGCGCCGGCACCACCGACATCGCGATCTACACCGGCGGCGCGCTGCGCCACACGACCTCGCTCGCGATCGGCGGTGACCAGGTCACCAGCGACATCGCGCACCTGATGCGCACGCCGACCGCGCATGCGGAGGAACTCAAGGTGCGCTATGCCTGCGCGCTCGCGCAGCTCGCGCATGCCGAGGAAACGATCCAGGTGCCGAGCGTCGGCGACCGCCCGCCGCGCCGGCTCGCGCGCCAGAACCTCGCCGAGGCGGTGCAGCCCCGCTACGAGGAGATCTTCGAGATGGTGCAGGCCGACCTGCGTCGCAGCGGCCGCGAGGAGCTCGTGCGCGCGGGCATCGTGCTGACCGGCGGCGCTGCGCGCATGGAAGGCGCACTCGATCTTGCCGAGGAACTGTTCCACATGCCGGTGCGCCTCGGCACGCCGCAGCACGTGACCGGGCTCGCCGACGTCGTCGCGAACCCGATGCAGTCGACCGGCGTCGGGCTGCTGATCTACGGCAGTCGCGGCGGCGCGACGCGCGCGGTGGTGCCGAGCGCGTCGGTGGTGGGAGGTTTGTGGGGCCGGGTTTCGACCTGGTTCAAGGGGGAGTTCTGAGATGCGAGGGCTGAGGGCTGAGGGCGGATGAGCGACGCGTCACCGGGCTTTCCCTCAGCCCTTTGCCCTCAGCCCTCAGCCGTGAAAAGCGCGATGCGGAGCATCGCGGAGAGCGACCGAAACGGTCGCGAGGCGGCGCGCCAGCCGTCGGACGGGGCGGACCGGGAAGGTCACGCGCCCGGGAAAGATAAAGAACAGCGG
The DNA here is from genome assembly GCA_036758645.1 of Dokdonella sp. Classification (GTDB taxonomy): domain Bacteria; phylum Pseudomonadota; class Gammaproteobacteria; order Xanthomonadales; family Rhodanobacteraceae; genus Dokdonella_A. The sequence goes on from DAIOWG010000141.1 coordinate 7,305, forward strand.
CACACAACTTTGCGGAGGATGGGACATGGCATTCGAATTCGTCGAGAAGATGGCACCGAACGCGGTCATCAAGGTGGTCGGCGTCGGCGGCGGCGGCGGCAACGCGGTCAGCCACATGGTGCAGGCCGGTGTCGAGGGCGTGGATTTCGTCTGCGCCAACACCGATGCGCAGGCGCTCAAGGGCAGCGGCGCGAAGTTCACGCTGCAGCTCGGCGCGAACGTGACCAAGGGCCTCGGCGCGGGCGCGAATCCCGAAGTCGGCCGGCAGGCCGCGCTCGAGGATCGCGAACGCATCGTCGAACTCCTGACCGGCGCGGACATGGCCTTCATCACCTGCGGCATGGGCGGCGGCACGGGTACCGGTGCGGCACCGGTGGTCGCGCAGCTCGCCAAGGAGATGGGCATCCTGACCGTCGCGGTGGTCACCAAGCCGTTCCCGTTCGAAGGCCGTCGCCGCATGCAGGTCGCGCTCA
>DAIOWG010000142.1:0-7719 GCA_036758645.1 Dokdonella sp.
CGCGGTTGTAGAGCCGGTACAGCGCCGCCTTGTAGCGGTCGAACACGATCTGGATCTCCTCGTCGGTGCGCGCTGCGCGGGCGCCGCTCGCGAGTGGGCGGTCCGAGGCGCCGTTGCCGCCGCCGCCGCCGCCGATCGCACTGGTGGCGCGGGTGACCTGCACGCCGGCCATGCTGCTGCCACCACCGCCCTTCTCGCCGCCGAGACCGCGGCTGAGCGAGGCGAGGTTGATGCCGCCGCTCGAGCCCGGGCCATTCGTCGTCAGCATGGAGCGCTGGGGCGGCCCCGGCGAGTTGTCGTCGGCCGCACTGAGGCGCGCCTGCAGCCCGAGCCGCGACGACACCTGCGCATTCTTGACGGCCGCGAGCTTCTCGCGGAACGCGAGGATTCCCTTCTCCGGCACCACGGTGTCGCGCCGCGGCTCGTCGAGGCCCTTCGCCTGGTCGACCTTGTCGGGCTTGGCCTCCTGGCGCGGCTGGATCTTCTCGACCGGCTTCTGCTCGGCGATGCGTTCCTCGGGCTTCGGCTGCGCCACTTCCCTTGGCGGCGGTGCAACCTTGCGCGATTCGATCATCAGCTTCACGACGCGCTCGGGCACCTTCATCGCCTGCTCGCTGAGCTTCGGCAGCGGGATGTCGATCCGGGGGACGATCAGCGCGAACACCAGGCTCACCAGAACCGCGGTGGCCAGGGTCTTGCGGAAGCGGTCGTCGTCCTCGCCGCGTCGCGCCCAGGGCATGACCAGCTCGCGCGCGTGGAGTTGCCCGACCTCACGCTCGACGATCCACTCGTATTTGCGCCGTTCCTCTTCTTCCTTCGCCTCGGTGACGTCGTCCTCGATCAGCCACGCCTGGTCCTGCTGCTGCTCGAGCTCTGCGAGCAGTCCCTGGCGCCGGCCTTCGATCTCCTCGACGCGACGCTGGAAGGCGTCGATCCGGACGCGGGCCTGTGCGACACGCGCGTCGCTCGCGCGCGCCGCGGCGTCGTCGCCCCAGAAGAGCGTCGCGCCGCCTTTGGCGCCGAGCTGCTGCAACGCGGTGCATGCGTCGTGCAGCAGCCGGTGCTGTTCGCGCTCCGGCGCGAGCCCGTCGAGCTCGCCCTCGACCGTGCGCAGGTCGCGCACGAGGCCGTCGAGCTTCTCGCGTGCCTGCGCGAGTTGCGCGAGCAGCGCCTGTTGGTCCTGTGCGGTAGAGACAGCGTCCATGGTTTACTCCGGCGTCAAGCCCGCGACGGACGGCCGGTGGCCACCGGCTTTTCTTTTTCCATGACCGCCAGCGACATCTTGCCGTAGGTGGCCGCGGTACAGGTCGCCATCACTTTCTTCACGACCTCGTAGGGCAGCGACTTGTCCGCGAGGACCGTGATCTCTCGCGCCGCCATGGCGGCTTCGGCGGCCGCGGGATCGACGGCCAGCATCGGCCGCTCGAGCACCGCGCGCAGCGGCTCGATGACCTCGGTGGCAGGGTCGCGAACCTGTGCCAGGTCCGCCACCAGTTCGCCCTGCACGAACAGCTGCTCTTTGGTGATCATGACGACCACGGACTGGTTCGGCAGCGCTTTCGCCGTCGACTGGGGAATCTGCACGCCCCTGGTGTTCTGGATCACCTCGACGTCGGTCGAGTACACGAGCAGGAACGCCACCATCACCGAGAGGATGTCGATCAGCGGGATCAGGTTGAGCTCCGCGTCTTCGCGACCGTGGAGGTTATGCTGCCGCTTGCTGCGAATACGGGCGAGCAACCTCATGGTGCGTCTCCGACCGCGATGTTGGTGAAGAGGGCGACCCGCGTCGGTGCCGCGCCCGAGGTGGCCGGCGAGTCGACGCTGCGGATGGCGTCCATCGCCTGGATCATGTCGTCATAGGAAATCGCCGGCTCGAGCAGCACTGAGGCGTCCTCCTGTTCCGGGTGGTCCTGCTTCAGCGCGTAAGCGAGCTCGGAGAGCGTCTTCAGGTCGTACGCACCGTCGACCTTCGGCACCGCGGCGATCACTTCCTTGCCGTTGCTCAGTTCGAAGCCCGCCTGGCGGACGATGACCTCGAGCCGGAACACTGGCTCGGTGGTCGGCGCCCCGGCGGCGCTCGGCAGGTCCAGCTCGACGATCGCGATGCGCGAGAACACCGCGGTCATCAGCAGGAACGTGACCAGCACCGTGAAGATGTCGATCATCGGCACGAGCATGAGCTCGGCCGGCTTCTTGATGCGGTGTGCGTACTTTCTGCGCATGGACGGATCCTCAGGACGCCTGGGCCGCCTTGACGAGCTCGAGATGGGCCTGCGTGCGGGTGGACTGCCGGGTCGCGAGCGCGTTCATGAACTTGACGCCGGCGGTCTCGAGGCTGTCCATCAGCTCGGTGGTCTTGGTCTGCAGCAGCGCGTGCACGAACAGGATCGGTACGGCCGTCATCAGGCCGAACGCGGTGCAGTTCATGGCCTCCGAGATGCTGGCCGACAACAGGTTGGCTTTCTCGGCGGGGTTGACCGTCGCCACCGCCGCGAAGGCGTGGATCAGGCCGCTGACGGTGCCGAGCAGGCCGAGCAGCGTCGCGAGGTTCGCGAACGTCGCGAGGTAGTGCGTGCGCTTCTGCAGCTGCGGGATGACCTCCATCATGCTCTCCTCCATCGCCTTCTCGACGTCGTCGCGACGCCGGACGGCACCCTGCAGTGCGAGGCCCATGCCCAGCAGTCGCGACACGGCCGTGTCGTCCTTGCTCATCACCTCGCGGGCCTTGTCGAAGTCGCCTTTCATCAACAGCGGCTCCACGCGGTTCCACGAGTTCTTGTTGGCGATGCGCATGCGCGTGAGCGTCACGTAGCGCTCGATCGCGATCGCGGCGCCGAAGGTGGCGACGATCAGGATCGGGTACATGAACGCCCCGCCCTTGGTGAAGAAACTGATGACTGAATAGAACATGTCCACGGTTTTAGCCTCTTGCAGTGACGATGGATCGATCGCAGCAGCGATCCTCATGGCCCGGACGCGTCGCGGGGATCATTTCGCGTCCGCCTTGATCTGGTAGTAACCGAGCTCGCGCATGAACACGTCCCGGTCGACGGGTCTGCGCGAGTCGTCGAGCAGCGTCGCGAGCCCGCGCGAATCGCCGATCTCCGAACTCTTCCACGGCACGATCACGAGCGATTTCGGCGCCTCCTGGTTGCCCAGGATGGACATGCCCGAAATCGTCTTGGGCCCGCTCGCGGTCTTCGCGGCGGGCGCCTTGGTCGCGGCAACCGTGGCGGCCGGCGTGGTCGTTGCGGCGTCCTCCGCCGCGGCGGCACTTGCCACCAGCAGCATCGGCACGATCAGCAGCAGGCGTCTGTTCACGGTGCCTCCTTCTGGCCCGTCCGGTTGCGCAGGTCCGCCACCCACTTGGCCGCGTCGGCGTCTTCGGGCGCCGCGCGGACGTAAGCCTCGTAGTGCTCCAGCGCACAGGCGGTGTCGCCGAGGTAGAGGTCGCAGAGGATCGCGAGGTTGCGATGCGCGTAGTGGTAGTCGGGCAGGATCCCGAGCGCGGCCTCGTAGCTGGCACGCGCGGCCGCGAACTGGCCCTTTCGCCGCTGCACGAGGCCGAGTTCGTTGTAGGCCGCGGGATGACCCGGCGCGATTTCGGTGGCGCGTCGCAGGCTCGCCTCGGCGCGGTCCAGGTCGCCCGTGCGCGCATAAGCGATGCCGAGGTCGATATGGGCCGCGGTGACCTCGGGGGCGCGCTCGGTCACTTTCAGCAACAGGGCGATCCCCGGCTCGTAGCGCCCTTCCTCGAGCATTCGCACTGCAGTCTCGTAGTCGCCGCGCACTTCGGCGCTGACGCGCAACTGCTGCGTCAACGTGAAGCCGGTCGCGTCCTGCTGCACCTCCACGCGCGCCGGGCGACGCGCGTCCTGCTTGTTGGCAGCGGCGAAGGCACTGCCGGTCGTCGCGAGCAGCAACAGCAGCGGCCACGCGAGGCGGTGATGCACGCGCAACTCCGGGCCTCGTTCAGAGCGGCTGCGCATTGGCCACCACCTCGGATGTCGCAGCGACGGGATCTGCCTGGGTCGTCTGTACCGGCTCCGCGGGCGCCGATTCGACGGGTGCCGAAGGCGACTCGGGAGTGGGCAGCGCACCGGCAGCAGGTGCCGCCGGGACCAGGGAGGCCGGCGAGCGGTACGCATACGTGTCCATCGACCCGAGGAAGCCGCCGCTCATCTCGTTCTTGGCGTAGCGGCCTGGCACGAGCTCCGCCAGTCGGCCGAGGCTCTTTTCCGTCCACGCGTTGAGCACGCCGGCACGCAGCAGTTCGAGGTTCTTCTCGTGCACCCCGATGGCTTTTTCCTCGAACGGGAACGCCTCCTCCTCGAGGGCCGCTTCGTACTCGTCGAGCTCGGCCGCCACGAGGTCGGCGGGCCGCTGAGAATCGACCAGCGCGCGGCTGAAATCCGAGTACGTCTCGGCCATGTAGAACGTCGCCGCCGCCGTGACTTCGGCGATCTCGTACTCGACGAGCCGGTCGAGCGACGCGATCAGCTCGTTCATGAGGCGCTGCTTGACCTGCAGGCTCGACTCGAACGGCTGCAGCAGCTTCACGGCCGCGAATTCGACATGCAGCTTCTCGGCAAGGACCAGGGCCGAGCGCGCCGCGATCGTGCGCGTGCGGCCGGTGCGTTCGGCGCCCGCGCTGGCATCGGCGCGCACGATCTCGTCGAGTTCGCGGTAGTACCCCGCCTCGTCGCGCGTCGCCTTGCGCAGCTCGGCCATCTTGTGGCGCGTCACGATCGCCGTTTCCGCCGGATGCGGGAACTGCGACACGTAGCGTGCGTAGACGTCGAGGGCCCGGGTCGTGTCCCGGGACTGTTCGTAGAGGTCGCCCGACAACAGCAGCGCCTCGCCCCGCAGCGTCGGGTCCTCCGATTCGTTCGCGACGCGGTCGTACTCGCCGGCCGCACGGGCCAGCTGACCGCTTTCGCGGTAGACCGCGGCGATCTGCTTCGTGACCTCGCGCTGCAGTTCGTGGGTCGGGTACGCGCTGCGGAACGCCTCGAGCACGCTTGCCGCGGCAGTCCAGTCCTGCAGCTTGATCAGCGCAGCGCCCGCGTCGTATTCGGCGGCGGGGCGGATGGTCGAGCCCGGCGCCGCCTGGCGGATCCGCAGGAAGTGGTCGGCCGCGGCCCGGTAATCCTGTACCGCGTTCGCGGCCTCGCCCTGCTTGTAGATCGACGCCGCGAGGTTGTCGGCCAGGGCCGCGCGGCCCGGGTCGTCGGTCGGCGTCACCGTGAGCACCTGTGCATAGGCGTGCTCGGCCTGCGGAAACTCCGCGAGTTCGAACGACGAATGGGCGACGACCGTCCAGGCGGCGCGCCGCAGACCGACCTCGGACGCAGGATAGGTATCGATCACCCGTTGCGCCGTGGTGGCCGCCGGACGGTAGTCCTTGAGTCCGTACAAGTCGTCGGCCGCGGCGCCGAGCACCGGAGCGGCTTGCTCATGCTGCGGGAACGTGTCGGCGAACCGGATCGAGCTTACGACGGTCTCGCGTGTCACTGGCTCGCGCTGGTCCTCGGTGAGCGTCTTGAGTTGTTCGCGATAGGCGTAGATCGCGGCGTAGCCGGCCGCGGCGGCCTTGGCGTGCGCCGGATAGCCGTACGCCGTGCGTTCGTACTGCTTCGCCGCCTCGCCGAAGTCCTTGTGCTCCAGCAGCAGGTCGGCGAGCTGGTAGTTGATCGCCGGCGATTCGACGTCCGCCGGGAACGAGGCGAGGTACTCGCCGTACCAGCGCAGCGCTTCGCCGTAGTTCGCGGGCTTCTCGGCGGCCAGCGCCGCGGCCTGGTATTGCGCGTGGTAGTGGTTCGCCAGGTCCTTCAGGTTCGACTTCAGGTAGCTCAGGACTTCGGGCGACTCCTCCGGCTCGAAATGCCGCCAGTACTCCGACTGCAGTCCGTAGCGTGACGCGAACGTCTTCTTCGCCTCGAGCACGAGCTTCGGGAAGTTGCCCTGGGTGAAGATCTCGACGACGCGCATGCTGAAGCGCGGCGACTGCCGGTGATACGGGTAGAGCGCGACGAACGCCTCGTAGGCCTTGGCGGCGTCGTCGTAGCGGCGCTTGGCGAGATAGAACTCGCCCAGGTTGCCGTAGATGCGATCCTCGTAGCCGCGGTGGCCGAACCCGGAGAAGTACTCCTGCACGACTTCAGGGCCGCCCAGGTTGCTGAAACTCAGGCTGATCACGCGGAACGTGTCGGCGACGCGGCGCTCGTCGTCCTCCTCGTGCTGCTGGTCGAAGTCGTAGCCGATCGACACCTTGTAGTCGAGCAGCGCCATGTACCTGTGCAGGGCTTCTTCGTAGAAATCCTGCTTGTAGAGCGTCCAGCCGAGCTTGTAGAGCGCGAGTTCGTGATACGACGAGGACGGGCCGAGGCTGACGATGGCGGAATAGGCAGCCTCCGCGTCGCGGAACTTGCGGCGCGTGAAAAAGAATTCGCCGCGACGGAACTGCACCTCGTCGTAGTGTCCCGAGTGCGGGTGGCGCGCAATCAGCGTCTCCATCGTTGCGAGCGCTTCCTCGGTGCGCCCGAGTTCGTCGTACGCGCGGGCCTTCTGGTAGAGGACCTTGTCGTTGTGCTCGTAGTTGGGGTACTCGGTCAGCAGCCGGTCGTAGAGCGCGATGGCCTCGACGGGTCCGGCAGGCTCCGGCTCGCCCGCCAGGGCCGCGACCTCCGTGGGCCCGGTCGCTGTCGGACCCTGCGCCGTGGTCCGCTGCTCGAACTCGCGATCGGACTCGGCCAGCGTCGCTGCGGGCCCGCCCGTCACGGCTGCGGTCGGGGCCGCCTCGGCCTCGGGCTCCGCCCGCTCCGGGGCCGCCATTTCGCGCGGCTTGCCGTCGCCGGCCCGGATGCCGAACTGCTTTTCGATCTGCAGGTCGGCGAGACGGCGCATCGCCTCCGGCGTCATCGCCGTTTCCGGTGTCTCTTCGAGGAAACGCCGGTAACCGGCCATCGCCTTGTCGAGCCCCTCCTCGACCTGCACTTCCTGCACGTCGGGCTGCACGTTGCGCAATTCGGCCAGCGTGTGCTTCGCGGGCTGCTCGGCACAGCCGGCGACCAGCATCGGACCGAGGACGAGCGCGAGGGCGATACGGCGCGTCACGGCTGGCCCTCCGCAGGCTGGAGGCGCGCAGCGCGGTCGTAGCTGTCGGCGACCGCATAGCGGGCCTGCGTCTGCAGGTCCACCAGTCGCTCGCGACGCGCCTGCAACTGGTTGATGGCCGCGGTTTCGATGACGTGACCCTGCCGGGCCTGGATCAGGTCGACGCGCTGCAGGGCACTGGCCACGCGCTCCCGCAGCCGCCCGATCTGCACGTCGTAACCCAGGTAGCTGTGCGTCGCCGCCTGTCGTGCCCTGACGAGCGCCTGGTATTGCGTGTTCATCGCGTCGACGTGGGCATTCAGCTCGTTCAAATGAACGTAGGCGTCGGTCAGCCGCTCGTGGTACTCGGTGCGCAGCCGCCACGTCAGCCTGCCCTGCACGCGATCGATGCGCGCGCGAAGCGCGAGCGCCTCCGGTCGGCTGTCGCCTTCGAGGCGCTGCCGCAGCGCGCCGAGCCGCTCGACGTCGGTGCGCTCGTCGGCGGTCGCAAGATAGTCGGGTCGCGGCGCGGTCAGCATCGCGTGCAGGCGGTCGGCGATGTGTTCGCGCTGCTCGAGGCGCAGTCGCATCTGCGCGTCGATGTCGCGAAACTGTGCATCG
>DAIOWG010000143.1:0-7656 GCA_036758645.1 Dokdonella sp.
GACCACGTCCTGTTCTCGCGCGCCCAGGTCACCCAGCCGGTGCGCTACCGCGTCCGCTCGGCCACCGACTACGTGCTGGCGCCGACGCTCTCGGAAGGCCCGCGCGCGCGCGCGCTCGCGCTGCCGCCGGGGTACAACCCGCGCACGCATGAACTCGCGCGGACATGGCGCGCCGAAGGCCGTGACGACGCCGCAATCGTCAAGGGCGCGCTCGACCTGTTCCGCGCATCGTTCACCTACACCTTGCAGCCGCCGCTGCTGGGGCGCGATTCGGTCGATGATTTCCTGTTCGGCACGCGCGCGGGCTTTTGCGAGCACTACGCCTCCGCGTTCGTGGTGCTGATGCGCGCGGCGGGCATTCCCGCGCGCGTGGTGACCGGCTACCAGGGCGGCTGGTGGAACGAATCGGACGCCTACCTGCTGGTACGCCAGTCCGATGCGCACGCATGGGCGGAAGTCTGGCTCGGCGGGCGCGGCTGGGTGCGCATCGATCCGACCGCGGCGGTGAGCCCCGCGCGCATCGAGCTCGGCGCCTCGGTCGCGAACGCGGGCGAGAGCTGGACCGGCTCGAGCCTTCTGCGCGACCTGCGCAACCGCCTCGACGTCATGAACCGGCTCTGGACCGAGGGGATCATCCGCTTCGACCACCTGCGCCAGCAAGGCCTGCTGACGCCGTTCGGCGTCGCCGACGCCGATCCCGCCGACCTCATGCTCGCGCTCTCGATCGCGATCGCGCTGGTCCTCGCCGCCGCGACCGTTTGGGCGATCCGCTCGGCGCCGCGCAGGCGTGGCGACGCGCTCGACCACGCCTGGCACGTGCTGCGCGCGCGCCTCGCGCGCGCCGGCATCGAATCACCCGAGAGCGAAGGTCCGCTCGACCTGCTCGCGCGCGCGCGACTGCAGGCACCCGCTTGCGCTTCGCGACTCGAGCCGCTGGTTCGCAGTTACGTGGCGCTGCGATACGGCGGCGATACCGATGCTGAACGCACGCGTGCGTTCGAGCGCGCCGCGCGCGGTTTCCGACTGCCGCGCGCCCGCAAGCAGAACGAACCTGCAACGGACGCGCGCGCCGGTCCGTCATCACGACAGACGAGGGAGTAAGCTCGCCCGCAACGATCGCTCCGGAGCATCCGATGAAATCCACCTTGCTGGTCGCGCCGCTCGGTCTCGTGTTGGCCTCGTGCGCGAGCATCCCGAAGCCCTTGCAGGGCGAGTTCACGGCGACGACGCCGCGCCAGGCGGTCGCGGGTGCGAACGGACAGCCGGTGCGCTGGGGCGGCGAAATCATCCGGGTCGAACCGAAGGCCGGCTCCACCTGTTTCGAGATCCTTTCACGCGAACTCGGCTCGAATGCGCGACCGTTGCTGCGCGACCCCTCGGGCGGCCGCTTCATCGCCTGCCACGAAGGATTCCAGGATCCGGAGGAATTCAAGCAGGGTCGCGAGCTCACCGTCGTGGGTCGCGTCACCGGCGTCGACCACGGCAAGATCGGCGAGTTCGACTACCGCTATCCGCATGTGGAAGCCGACGCGATCCACCTGTGGAAGCCGCGCAGCGCGAACCTGCACTCGCCCTACCACGACCCGTGGATGTACGGCGTCGGCCCCGGATGGGGCTGGGGCTACAACCCGTACTGGGGTCCGCACTGGGGCGGCACGATCATCATCCGCGACGATCCCGCGCCGCGCCCCCAGCCACGCCCGCGTCCGCCACGCGGCTGATCACGCACGAGTCGGGCGGCTCACCCGGGCGGCCACTGCAGCGCGCGCCCGGCGAGCAGGTGCAGGTGGATATGGAAAACCGTCTGCCCGCCGTCGCGGTTGCAGTTCATGACCACGCGATATCCGTCCTCGGCGAAGCCCTGCTGCTTCGCCCATCGCGCAGCCGCGAGCACGAGCTTGCCGACCAGCGCCGCATCACCTTCGCCGAGATCGTTGAGCGTCGCGATCGGCCGCTTCGGAATGAACAGCACGTGCACCGGCGCTTGCGGGTTGATGTCGCGGAACGCGAGTACCTCGTCGTCCTCGTGGACGATGTCGGCGGGAATTTCGCGGCGGATGATTTTCGCGAACAGGGTGGGCATGGGGCCGGGAATCGGGAATGGGGAATGGGGAATGGGGAATGGGGAATGGGGAATGGGGAATGGGGAATGGTAAAGCGCACGCGCTGAATGCTGATACTCCCGAGGCCAATGCCGCCGCTTGCGCTCTTGCTATTCCCTATTCCCTATTCCCTATTCCCCGCCCTAAAGCGCCTGCCTCCCGCCGAACGCGTGCGCGAGGGTGCCGCGGTCGACGAACTCGAGCTCGCCGCCGAGCGGAACGCCGTGAGCGAGCCGGCTTGCGCGCACGTTGGCGGCGCGCGCGAGTTGCGCGAGCAGGTGCGCGGTGGCCTCGCCTTCGACGGTCGGATTGGTGGCGACGATGAGTTCCTTCACCTCGCCTTCGGCGAGCCGGCGTTCGAGCAGGTCGAGGCCGAGCTCGCGCGGGCCCATGCCGTCGAGCGGCGAGAGCCGGCCCAGCAACACGAAATAATGCCCCCGGAATCCCGTTGCCTGCTCGATCGCGAGCTGGTCGACCGGCGTCTCGACCACGCACAGCAGGCTCGCGTCACGCTGCGCGTTCGCGCAGACGACGCAGACCGGCGATTCGCTGAAACTGCGGCAGCGCGTGCAATTGCCGATTCGCTCGACCGCCGTCGCGAGTCGCTCGGCGAGCTTGCGCGCGCCCGCGCGATCACGCTCGAGCACATGGAACGCCATCCGCTGCGCGGTTTTCGCGCCCACCCCTGGCAGGCAGCGCAGCGCGTCGATGAGCTCGTTGAGGAGGGGGGAGGACATGGGCAGGGAATAGGGAATGGGGAATCGGCGAGCCAGAACCGGGCGCAGGAACTTCAGCCGCTATTGTATTTGCTGCTTGCCATTCCCTATTCCCGATTCCCTATTCCCCGCCCCTCAGAACGGCAACTTGAATCCCGGCGGCAGGTTCATGCCGCTTGCGAGGCCGCCAAGTTTTTCCTGGCTCAGGGCGGCGATCTTGTTGACCGCGTCGTTGAACGCCGCCGCGACGAGGTCTTCGGCCATCTCGTGGTCGTCGGCGAACAGCGCGCGGTCGATCGTGACGCCACGTACCTCGTGGCGGCCGCTCATGCGCACGCTGACGAGTCCGCCGCCGGACTGGCCGGTGACTTCGGCCTGCGCGAGCTCATCCTGCGCGCGCTTCATCTCTTCCTGCATGCGCTGGGCCTGTTGCATCAGGCCGGCGAGTGGACCTTTCATCGCGTTCTCCTCGGATTCATTGCGGGTCGAGCGGCTGCACGCTGCCCGGCACCACGCGTGCGCCGAACGTGTCGACCATCGATTGCACGAACGGGTCGCCCTGCACCGCCTGCTCGGCTTCACTGCGACGCGCGCGGTCGGCCCGCGCACGCTGCTCGGCCGGCGTCGATTGCAGCGCACCGTCGGCACGCTCGAAGCGCAGCTTGACCGCGTGCCCGAGCGCGTCGGCGAGGCGTTGTTCGATCTGCGTGACCTGCGGCCCTTCGGCGAGATGCGCGTAGGCGGGATTCATCACAAGGCGCACCACGTTGCCTTCGATCCCGAGCAGGGTCGCATTCTGCGCGAGCTGGCCGAGCGGGCCCCGCAGACCCGCGCGTTCGATCAGGGCCGACCAATCGGGCGTGCCGGTCGGGCTCGACGCCATCGTGGCGGCGACTTCGACCTGCGCCGCCGGCGCGGTTTCGCGCGCAGGTGGCGTGCCGCTCGGTACTGCGTTGGTTGCGCGCGCCGGGCGGGCCGGGGCGGCGCCGGCGGCAGGGGTCGCCCCTGTCGCCCCTGTCGCACCTGTCGCACCTGTCGCACCTGTCGGACTTGTCGCAACGTTCTCGGCAGTCGCAGCGGGCGTTCGCGCGGGAGTCGTGCGCGGCGCGACCGCCGCACCCATCGGCGCGAACGCGAGCATGCGCAGCAGCGTCATTTCGAAACCCACGCGCGGCGTCGGCGCGAGCGGAAGGTCGCGGCGCCCCGTGACGACCATCTGGTACCAGAGCTGCACGTCCTCGGCAGCGATGCGCCCGGCCGGCGCGAGCAGCGACGCGTCCTCCTCACCCGCAGCGGCCGGTACCAGTTGCAGCAACTGGATCCGGTGCAGCAACCCCGCGAGTTCATCCAGCACCTGCGCGAAATCCGGAGCGAACGACGCGATGCGGTCCACTTCGTCGAGCAGCGCCGCACCGTCGCCCGCGACGAGCAGGTCCAGCAGTTGGCGCACGCGCGCGCGCTCGACCGTGCCGAGCATCGAGTGGACGTCGCTTGCCTGCAGCGAACCGCCGCCGTGCGCGATCGCCTGGTCGAGCAGCGAGAGTCCGTCGCGCAGCGAACCATCGGCCGCGCGTGCGAGCACCTCGATGCCCTCGTCGTCGTACGGCACCGCCTCGGCATCGAGGATCAGGCGCATCTGCCCGGTGATCTGCGTCGGCGTCAGGCGCTTGAGGTTGAACTTGATGCAGCGCGAGAGCACGGTGACCAGCAACTTCTGCGGGTCGGTGGTCGCGAGCAGGAACTTCACGTGCGGCGGCGGCTCTTCGAGGATCTTGAGCAGCGCGTTGAACGCGGGCTTGGACAGCATGTGCACTTCGTCGATCAGGTAGACCTTGAAGCGGCCGCGCGTCGGCGCGTACATCGCGTTCTCGATCAGGTCGCGCACGTTGTCCACGCCGGTATTGCTCGCCGCATCGATCTCGAGCAGGTCGACGAAGCGTCCCGCGTCGATCTCCGAGCACGCGCCGCACTCGCCGCACGGCGCCGCGGTCGGGCCGTCCACGCAGTTCAGCGATTTGGCGAGGATCCGCGCGATCGTGGTCTTGCCGACGCCGCGCGTGCCGGTGAACAGGAACGCATGGTGCAGGCGGCCGCTCTCGAGCGCGTGCGAGAGCGCGCGCACGACGTGCTCCTGCCCGACCAGTTCGGAAAACCGGCGCGGGCGCCATTTGCGCGCGAGGGCTTGGTAGGACATCGGAGTTCCGCGGGAGGACGCCCGATTGTAGCAAGCATGCCGTGCGCGGTTGCGCGAAGCGCGCGCCGACGCAGGAAGGGTGGCGGCTCCGCCAGCCACATCCCGGCACCCGAATCACTCGCTACCGTTGCTTCCTTCCGGACCTGGCGGGATTTGCGAGCTATCGTCGCGGGAGGACCGACGGAGCCACCATGAGAACCTTGCGATCCGGCCAGTCAGCAGGATGCGGGGAATGTGGGAGACTGCTGGTACTGCGGGAGACTGGCGGAGAGAGCGGGATTCGAACCCGCGAAACGGTTTGACCCGTTTACACACTTTCCAGGCGTGCTCCTTCAACCACTCGGACATCTCTCCGTACTTCATCGCCGGGCGGGATTGTTCGGCCCATCCTGGGCCTCACCCCTCGCTGCGCTCGAGGCCAGCCTGGCGGCTGTCCGAATTCGTTCCCGACGAATTCGTCGAACCCGCGAAACGGTTTGACCCGTTCACACACTTTCCAGGCGTGCTCCTTCAACCACTCGGACACCTCTCCGCACGCACGACCCCGCTTTGCGGGCCGCGCAGCATACCTGCTGGGCAGGTCGCGTACAAGCGCGTGCCCTGCCCGCGAAACGGCTCAGCGTGGCGGCGGTTCGAACCCGTCGACGAAGATCGGGTCCAGGAATTCGATCGCGCCCATGTCGCAGCGTGCGCCACCGCCGTCGCCGTCGAGCGGGCGATCGATCCCGTCCTGGTCGCTGCCGAGGCAGGTGCCCCCCGCGCCCTGCAGCAACGGGTCCGCGGCGTCGATGGCTTCGCTGCCGGCGCCGAGATCGTGCACCGCGACGCGACCGAAACGGACCGCGAGCGGCCGCAATCGCGCGTCCGCACCCGGCAGGTTTCCCGCGCCGAACGTGAGCTGGCAGCTGCCGTCGCCGTCGAGCGTGTACGCGTGCGAGGTCGCGTGGCTTGCGAAGAACACGCAGTCCGCGACGGTGTTGCCTGCAATGACGGTGTTGCGCACGACGCTGTCGGACTGGAGCGTCGGTCCACCGAAGCTGTAGCCGTTCTGGCTGCCCGTGATCGTCGCATGCGTGAGCGTCGCGTCTGCGCCGTAAACGTGCAGGGCGTTCGGCAGGTTGCCGCTGAACGTGCTGTTCTCGACCACCAGCGGCGTGCGCACGATGACCGCCGCATGCGTGCCTGGCCCTCCGAGCGCCAGGTTCGCGCGGATCGTGCTGGCGCGGATCGAGATCGTGTTGCCGGGTTCGGCGCCGCTGTCGCTGTCCCGGATCGCGCTGCCGTCGACGTTGGTGAAACCGAGGTCGGTCACCACGTTGCCGTGGACGTCGCTGCCGACCATGTCGAGCGAGTGCGTGAGGAAGAGGCCACCGCCCCCGTTCGCCGCGTTGCCGACGATGTCGCAGAACCAGAGGTGCAGCAACGGCACCTGCGAGCGCACGCCGCCGCCCAGGAAAGTCGTGGCGTCGTCGGCCGCGCCGCCGGTGATGCGCAGGTTCACGAGGTGCACTTCGATGGCGCTGTAGTGCACATCGAACACGCGGTCGATTCCGTTCGCGTCGATGGTCGGGCTCGAAGCGGGATCGGAGAGGCTGGTCGTCTGGATTTCCAGTGGGCCGGTGATGTCGAGGTCGCCGAGCGCGCCCGCATCCTCGTCGCGCCCGGCGTTGTCGAGCACGATCGTCGCACCGAAGGGCACGATCACGCGATCCGCGCCCGGAAGTGCATTGGCCTCCATGATGGCCGCGCGAAGCGTGCATCGCTGCCCCACGGGCGGGAAGGTCGCCCACGCGCACTCGCCGTCACCTGGCGCGATGTCGCCCGCATCCAGCGTGGTGGTGTCGACGGTGAACGTGGCGGCGGATGCCGCGATGGGGAATGCCCCGAGCAGGGCTGCTGCGGTCAGGACGCGAAGGATGCGCATGCTGCCTCCCCGCACGCAGCGGCGTGCAGGACGCTCCGCGAGCCGCGCGGTCGGCCCCTGATCCGTCACCGCACGCGGTCGCCCGCGTCGATGCCGTGAACAGTCTGCGCCGCGATCGGCAGTGCCGCAAGCGCGCGGCGCCGGCCCGAGCGGTCGGCTCAGGCGGCAGGCGAGCCGTCCGGATGCAGCCAACCCGATTCCCCGTCGGCGTAATGCTCGTTCTTCCAGATCGGCACGCGGCGCTTGACCTCGTCGATGATCCAGCGGCAGGCCGCGAACGCCGCGTCGCGATGGCCTGCGCTGACACCGACCCAGACCGCGAGATCCCCGACCGCGAGCGCGCCGACGCGATGCACGCAGCGGGCCTCGCGAAGGCCGAATGTCGCGATCGCCTCGCTCAGGATCGCCTCGCCCTCCGACTGCGCGAGCGGTGCATAGGCCTGGTAGTCGAGCCGCTGCACGGCGCGCCCTTCGTTGTGGTCGCGCACCCAACCCTCGAATGTCACGCAGGCGCCCGCGGCGGCATCATCGAGCACGCGTTTGCGCGCATCGACGCCGATCGGCCCATCTGACAATTCGAAGCGCGCGGGCGACATCGCGTCAGCCTCCCGAAACCGGCGGCAGAAACACCACCTCGTCGCCGTCGGCTAGCGCATCATCCCAATAGACGAACGCGCCGTTGGCCGCGACACGCAGGCGCTCGGGCGCGAGCGTGAATGC
>DAIOWG010000144.1:0-7595 GCA_036758645.1 Dokdonella sp.
GCGAGATCGAGTTCCTTCTCGGCCTCGGCATATCGGCCGAGCCGCGTGAGCACGGTCGCGTACTCGCGATGCATGATCGCGCGCATCGGGTTGGTGCCGAACGCGATGTCGGCAGCGGCGGCGCCGATGCGAGCGTGGCGTTCGGCGTCCTCGAGTTCGCCGGCGTCGCGCAGCAGCAACGCGAGGTTGGTTTCGGCGATCGCGCCAGCGGGCGAGTTCGACCCGTACAGCTTCGTCGCGAGCACGAGCGCGCGTTCGTAGTACGGGCGCGCCTCCTCGTTGCGACCCTGCTGGCGGATCGCGCCGCCGAGGTTGTTGACGATGCGCAGCGTGCTCGGATGTTCCGGGCCGTAGATGCGTTCGTAGAACGGCATCATCGGCGCGAGCAGCTTCTCGGCCTCGGCGAAGCGCTTCTGTTCGAGTTCGAGCACGGCGAGGCCGTTGATCGCTCCGAGGGTCTCCGAGTTGTCCTCGCCGAACAGCCGGCGGCGGCGTTCGATGAGTTCCATGTAGAGCGCGCGCGACTGATCGAATCGCGACATGTTCGAATTCGCGATCGCGAGGCCTTCGAGGGTTTCGAGCGTCTCGATGTGGTCGTCGCCGAGCGTCGCGCGCTGACGCGCGAGCACGCGCGCGAAGCGCGCGCGGGATGCATCGAGCTGCCCCGCATCGGTCTCGATGCCAGCGAGCGCGGATTCGAGGAACAGGCGGTCGCGGTCGTCCTGCGGCAGCGCCCGTACGCTCGCGAACACCTTGTTCGCCTCGACGAGGGCGTCCTGCGCCTTGCCCTGGTTGTCGAGGTTCTGCGCGATGCGCATCGCGATGCGCGCCTGTCGCGCGAGCGGATGTCCGGCGCGGCGCGCGGCGACCAACGCCGCCTCGTAGTGCGTGCCGGCGACCGCGCGTTCGCCGATCGAGGCATAGCTGCCCGCGATCGTGTACTCGATCTCCGCGCGCACGTCGGGCTGGCCGGCGAGCTCGCGTCCGGCGCGGTCGGCGGCGGAGTCGAGCACCATGCGCATGAGGCGCGTGTCCATGCCTTTGGCGCGGTGGGGATCGATGCCGCCGAGGATGCCGCGCACGAAGTCGGACACCTGCGCGGACTTGGCCGCTTCCACGCGCGCCTGCGCGAGGCCGGCGAGCGCGAGCGCGATGCCGGCGACGAGCGCGAGCGCGGCGAGCGAGGCGGCGGCGAGGCCGATGCGATGGCGCGCGACGAAGGTGCGGGTCAGGTACCAGCGCGTCTGCGGCAGCGCCTTGACCGGGCGCTTCTGGCGGTAGCGTTCGAGGTCGTCGGCGAGCGCGGCGGCCGAGTCGTAGCGATCGGAACGGTCTGGCGCGAGCGCCTTGCGCAGGACCGCGCGCAGTGCGTGCGGGAGCTTGCGCGCGGCCGCGAGGAACGCATCCGGGGTCGGCGAGCCACTCGCATCGGCATCGGAGTCGATCGCCGCGAGCAGGGTCTCGTGCGGGGCACGGCGCGAGTCGTGCGCGATCGAGGTCAGCGCGGCCGCGTCGGCGTCGGTGAGCACCTCGTAGAGCATCACGCCGAGCGAATAGACGTCGCTGCGCGTGTCGATGTCGCGCGGTTCGCGCGTGGCCTGCTCGGGGCTCATGTAGACCGCGGTGCCGGCCTGGTCGGTCGCGATCGCGCGCGCGGCGACGTCGCCGCCGGCGGCGACGCCGCCGATCGCGATGCCGAAGTCGATGATCTTGGGCGTGGGCACGCCGTCGACCGCGCGCACCAGCACGTTGGCGGGCTTGAGGTCGCGGTGGATGATGCCCTTCTGGTGCGCGTGCTGGACGCCGTGGCACACGCGTGCGAACAGCGCGAGGCGCTCGCCGAGGCCGAGCTTCGCCTCGCGGCAGTAGCGCGTGATCGGCTTGCCCTCGACGACTTCCATCGCGAGGTAGGGATGGCCCTGGACGGTGGTGCCCGCGTCGAACACCTGCGCGATCGCCGGATGCTGCATCTGCGCGAGTGCCTGGCGCTCGACGTCGAAGTAGGCGCGCGCGAGCGGGCTGGCGACCTGGCCGCGGATCAGCTTGAGCGCGACCTCGCGCCGGACCGGCTGCAACTGCTCGGCGAGGTAGACGCAGCCCATGCCGCCCTCGCCAAGCACGTGGCGGATCACGTAGGGACCCAGTTGCGCGCCCGGCGCGAGCGTGGCCGACGCGTCGGCCGCGATCGGCGGAGCCTGGAATTCGGTGGCGTCGTCAGCCGGAGGTTCCGGTCGGTGCATGCGTGTGCGCCTCGCGAGCGGCCGCATCCCGCAGCCATGCGGCCCCCTGTGCAGGCACGCGTCGACAAGGATACCGCACGCGTGCACCTGCTGCCGGCGCGACCGCCCGCAGGCTCGCGCAAGCCGCCGCGCCGTGCCGGGCGCCGCGCCCCCGGTTACACTTCGGCCAGGAAGGGCAGATCGATCCCGCATGAGCGACCACGATCGCGAGGGCAGTACCACACAGCGACGCACGGTGCGACCCCAGCACGTGTTCGACGCGCGCAGCGGATCCGCGCCCGCCTGCCTCGTGGTCCTGCAGGGCCAGCGCCTCGGGCAGCGCCTCGACATCGGCGAAGACGCGCTCGTGATCGGCCGCGCGCCCGAATGCGATTTCCAGATCATGGAACGCAGCGTGTCGCGCCAGCACGCGAGGATCTGGAAGGAGCCCTCCGGCTATCGCGTCAAGGACCTCGACTCGACCAACAAGACCCTGCTCAACGACCAGCCGATCATCGAGGCCGAACTCAAGGACGGCGACCACGTCACGATCGGAAGCTGCGTGCTGAAGTTCATGGAGCGTTCCTCGGTCGAGGCGCGCTACCACGAGGAGATCTACCAGCTCGCGACGGTCGATCCGCTGACCGGCCTGTACAACCGCCGCCAGTTCCTCGAGCTGCTCGAACGCGAACTCGCGCGCTGCACCAGCCACCAGCGCCCGCTCGCGCTGCTGATCATCGACCTCGATCACTTCAAGGCGGTCAACGACCAGCACGGTCATCCGGCCGGCGACGTGGTGCTCAGGCAGATCGCGGTCGCGCTCGCGGCGGGCGTCAACGAAGAGTTCATCGTCGCGCGCATCGGCGGGGAAGAGTTCGCGACGGTGCTGCCCGAGCAGGGCCTCGCCGACGCGACCGCGTTCGCGCAGCGCCTGTGCGAGTCGATCGCGTCGATCGACCTCGAGGAAGGTGCGGGCGTGCCGAACGTGACGGTCAGCATCGGCGTGGCGGAATGGAGCGCGCCGATGGCCGGCGTCAGCGACCTGCTGCGCGCGGCCGATGCGCAGCTCTACCTTGCCAAACAGGGCGGCCGCAACCGCGTCTGCTCCGCACTCCCCGCGTAGGAGCCCTCGCTCGCCGGCTCATGCCCACTCGGTGAGGCCTTCGATCTGGTACAGGCGCTGCCAGCTCGGCCGCGCCTTGACCCGCTGCGCGAGGTCGGCGAGCGCGGGCCATGCGGTCGCGGGCCTGGGCATGTTGCGTGACCAGCGCATCAGCATCGTCGCGTAGATGTCGGCGACCGAGAACGCATCGCCCGCGATGTACGGTCCCGACTTCGCCAGGTGCGCGTCGAGCCGGCTCCACGCCGCCTCGATCCGGCGACGTGCGAACTCCTTCGACTCCTGCTCGTGTTCGCGCCGGGCGAAATCCTGCGGATAGAACCATTGGCGGAAGGCCGGTTGCAGCGTGTTCGCGAGATGCACCATCCACTGCAGCCAGCACGCGCGCGCGGGCGAGCCCGGCGCGGGGGCGAGGCCCGCATCGGCATGCCGCTCGGCCAGCAGCAGCAACAGCGCGCCGCATTCGTACACCGGCGCGCCGTCGACGACGAGCGTCGGCACGGTGCCGTTCGGGTTCAACTTCAGGTAGTCGGTGCTGCGCTGCTGCTGCGAATCGAGGTCGACCGCGCGCAACTCGTGCGGCACGCCGAGCTCGAGCAGGGCCTGGTGCACGGCCATGCTGGCGGTGCCGGGCGAGTAGTAGAGCTGGTACATGCGGGACCTCCGGCGGGTGGCGTGCGCGCCGCCACGCGTGCAGGCGCCCGCGCGGGCTTGCTAGCCTAGGATCTTCGATGACGAGGGATGCGACGATGGCCGAGCTCGACGAATTGTACGCATCGCTGGCTTCCAGCGGCTTTGGCTCCGCCGTACTCGCATGGAGTGGCCGCCTGGCGATCGCCCTGGTGATCCTGCTCGTCGGGTGGTGGCTCGCGAGACGCATCTCGGGCGCGGTGCAGCGCTTGCTCACGCGTGGCGGCGCCGACCCGCTGCTCGGCAGCTTCCTGCGCAACGTGGTGTTCGTCGTGCTGTTCGTGCTCGTGGTCGTCGGCGCGCTCGATCGTGCGGGCGTGCCGACCGCATCCCTGCTCGCCGCGCTCGGTGCAGCCGGCCTCGCGATCGGCCTCGCGCTACAGGGGTCGCTGTCCAACCTCGCGGCCGGCGTACTGCTGATGGTGTTCCGGCCATTCCGCGTCGGCCAGTACGTCGAGGTCGCGGGTGTCGCCGGCACCGTGCAGGAGGTGAGCCTCATGCATACGCGACTGCTTTCGCCCGACAATCGCGTGATCGTGCTGCCGAACAGCAAGGTGGCCGGCGATGCGATCGTCAACCACAGCGCCTGTGGCACCCGGCGCATCGACCTCGTGATCGGGATCGGCTACGGCGACGATCTCGCGCGCGCGATCGAGCTGGTGCGCGAGTTGCTCGCCGGAGACCGGCGCGTGCTGTCCGAGCCCGCCGCGGACGTCGCCGTGTCGCAGCTCGGCGAGACCTCGGTGCAGCTCGCGGTGCGCCCGTGGGTGAATACCACGGACGCGTGGGGCGTTCAGACCTCGCTGTTGCGCTCGATCAAGGAGCGTTTCGATGCCGAAGGCATCCGCATCTCGCCGCCGCCGCGCGAGGTGATGGTGCTTCGCGAAGGCGCGCCACCGGCTTGAATGGCGAAGGTGCGGCGACTGCGTCGCCCGTGCGATCCATCGCGGGACGACGCGGCCGCCGCGTTCGTCGCCGGCGCAGCGTCGGGCGCGGCGCCTGCTCCGGTCGACGGGACGGGTCGGGCGCGCCGCACGACGCGCCCGTGCTGGGGACTCAGTCGGCGCGCCGTGCGGCCACTGCGGCGAGCTGCAACCCGAAATCGTGCCCGGTCGTGAAGATGCGGTCCGGGTCGCTCTCGAACGAACCGATGTCGACGTGGCTGCCGACCCAGCGCGGGAAGCCCGCGCCGCGTTGGTCGTAGGTGAAGACACCGGCCGGCGGCATGCTGCCCGAATCGATCGCGTAGCTTTCCCCGAACACCAGCGCATGCGTCGGCGTCGGCCCTCCGTTGTCCTGCAGCGGGCCGAGCGCCGGCGTGAAGCCGATCGTGTCCGGTGGCGGCGGGATCGGCGTCGCCGTGATCAGGTTGAAGGTGCCGGTGTTGAGCATCCCGGGTTCGCCCCCGAGATCGTGCCCGCCGACATCGCCGGCGACGTTGTCGGCGAGGATGTTGCTGTGGAAGGTGAGTACCTGCGCGCCCATGTGCAACCCGGCCGATTCCGAGTTGCTCGCGCCTGCGATCGACACCTCCGAGTGGTTGTCGGCGATCGTCGAGTTGTACAGGTAGAGCGGGCGGCGCACGTAGGCGCCACCGATGCGATGTGCGACGTTGGTCGAGATCGTCGACTGGAAGATGAACGCGTTGCTGGTGCCGTTGTCGGCGAGCGCGAGTCCGCCCATGCGCGCCGAGCTGTTCTGCACGATCGCGGTCTGTAACACGCCGCCGTAGCCGCGCGCGAACACGCCGCCACCAAAACTCGGCGTGGCCGAGGGCGAGTGCGCGAGGTTGCCGGAGATGATGCTCGACTGCGAGAAGAACCCGCCGAGCGCGTAGACGCCACCGCCGCTCGCGTAACCGTAGCCTGCGGCTTCGGTCTCGTTGCCGCTGATCTCGCTCGTGTACAGGTGGGTGCTGCCCTGGCTCCAGATGCCGCCACCGAGCGAGCCGTGGTGGACCTGGCTCTGCGCCTTGCAGCCGGTCACGGTCGAATCGCGCAGGATCACGTTGCCTTGCGAATGGATGCAGCCACCGAGCGCATTCACGTCGCTGCGGTACTTGCGCCCGTCGGCGAACGTGATGTCCTCGACGATCAGCGTGCCGAAACCGAGGTGGACGAGCACGCCGTCGTTGACCGTGGCGCTGCCCTGGATGCGCAGCTCGTGGCGACCGGGACCGTGCAGCGCGAGCTGGTCCGCGGCGAAGATGATCGCGCCGCTGGTCAGCGTGATCGTGCTGCACTGGAGCTGGGTCAGGTCGATGATGTCGCCCGAGACCGCGCCGCTGACCGCGTCGCGCAGGCTGCCGGCGCCGGAGTCGAAGCAGTTGGTCACGACGATGTCCTGCGGCGCGCGCGGGGTCGCCGGTTGCAGCGGCGAGGGCCACTGTGGACGCGCGTACTGGAGCGGCTCCGCCATTCCGCCGAGCGGGGTCTCGACGAAGGCCGAAGCAGGACCGGCCATCAGCACCGCGAGGCACGCGGCCAGCGGTCGCAACGGAAGGCGGGGAGTGGGTTGGGCGCTACGCATGATGCTCTCCTGGCTGGGGCGTGGCGCAGCGCAGGCTTCACGCGGCATCCACTGCGCCCGGACAACGCCGCAAGGCGCCCGAGTGCGACACGCAGACCGGCCATGCCGACCACGGGCATGACGCCGGCCCGCCAAATCGGCGAAACTCGCGTTCCTGCATTTGCAACACGGAGCCAGCATGGCCGCCCAGGAAGCCAAGGTGCCGGATATCGGCAACTACCCCAGCGTTCCCGTGATCGAGGTGCTCGTAAAGGCCGGCGACACGGTGGCGAAGGACCAGGGGCTGGTCACGCTCGAGTCGGACAAGGCGACGATGGAAGTGCCCGCGCCGTTCGCGGGCGTCGTCACCGAGGTCAAGGTCAAGGTCGGCGACGAGATCGGAGAAGGCACGGTAGTCGCGTTGATCGAAGTGGCCGAGACCGCGGCGAACAAGGCTGCCCCGGTGCCGGCTCCAGCGGCACCTGCGGCTTCGAAGCCGGAACCGGCGCCGGCCAAGGCAGCCCCTTCGGCAGCAGTGGCCGCTGCTCCGGCAGCGGCACCGCCTGCCGCCGGCTCGGCGGTGGAAACGACCGGACCGCGCACGCCGCCGGTTCCGTTCGATGCCGATGCCGTGATGCCGGACAAGGTGCCGTATGCGAGTCCTGCAGTTCGCCTCGTCGCGCGCGAACTCGGCGTCGACCTCGCCAAGGTCAAGGGCAGCGAGCGCAAGGGGCGCATCACCAGGCAGGACGTGCGCGCTTACGTCAGGCAGCTGCTCGCGGGCGGCGGAGCGGCGCGCGCGGGCGCGACCGGCGGCGGGCTCAACCTGCTGCCGTGGCCGGTCGTCGACTTCGCGAAGTTCGGTGAGGTCGAGACCCGGCCGCTGTCGAAGATCAAGAAGATTTCCGGCGCGAATCTCGCGCGCAACTGGGCGATGATCCCGCATGTCACCCAGCACGACGATGCCGACGTCACCGACCTCGAAGCGCTGCGCGTCGCGCTCAACAAGGAGAACGAGAAGGCCGGCATCAAGCTCACGATGCTCGCGTTCCTGATCA
>DAIOWG010000145.1:0-7592 GCA_036758645.1 Dokdonella sp.
GCATGGCTGCTGCACGTCACCGCAGTGCCCGGTAACATGGGGAAGTTGCGTCCGCGCGGAAGGCCATGAAGCTCGTCATCCAGATCCCCTGCTACAACGAAGCGGAGTCGCTGCCGCATGCCCTGCCGCAGTTGCCGCGCGTGGTGGCCGGATGTTCGAGCGTCGAATGGGTCGTCGTCGACGACGGTTCGAGCGATGAAACCGCCGCGGTGGCGAAGTCCCTTGGCGCCGACCACGTCGTGCGGCATCCGGTGAACCGTGGTCTCGCCGCCGCGTTCATGACCGGGCTCGAGACCGCGGTCGCGCTCGGCGCCGACGTCATCGTGAACACCGACGCCGACAACCAGTACGACGCACGCGACATCGAGACTCTGGTCCGGCCGATCCTCGAGGGTCGCGCGGAAATGGTGGTCGGGGCACGGCCGATCGGCGACACCGAGCATTTCTCGTGGCTCAAGAAAAAGCTCCAGCGGCTCGGCAGCCGCGTCGTGCGCATGGCCAGCAACACCGACGTCGCCGATGCGCCGAGCGGATTCCGCGCGTTCACGCGCGAAGCCGCGCAGCGCCTCAACGTGTTCAGTTCCTACACCTACACGCTCGAAACCATCATCCAGGCCGGCCACAGCAACATCCGCGTGGTGTCGGTGCCGATCCGCACCAATCCGGACCTGCGCCCGTCGCGACTGGTCAAGAGCATCGGTCGCTACGTGTGGCGCTCGGCGTCGACGATCGTGCGGATTTTCGCGACCTACCGGCCGCTGACCTTCTTCTGGCTCGTCGCCGCATTCTTCCTGCTCGTGGGTGGCGTGTTCGGCGGCTGGTACCTCGTGCACATGCTCGCGGGGCAAGGCGCCGGACACGTGCAGTCGGCGCTGCTCGCGGCTGCGTCGGTGTCGATCGGCATCATGATGTTCATGCTCGGCTTCATCGCGGACCTGCAGTCGGTCAACCGCCGCCTGCTCGAAGGCATCGATTGGCGCCTGCGCCAGCTCGAACAGCAGGCCGGGCCGGCCACGTCGCGACCGGGCCAGGTCGCGCGCGAGGAACGCGTGGCATGAGCGCGAACCCGCGGCCGGCCGGCAACCACTACGACAAGTACCACAGCGCGAACCCGATCGCGCGCAAGCTCATGCAGGGCTTCCTCGACGCGTTCGATGCGCTCGCGGCGAAGGTGCCGCCGTCGGCCGCGCTGGAGATCGGCTGCGGCGAGGGCGAGCTGTCGATCCGGCTCGCACGGCGCGGGTTCCGCATGCGCGGGTGCGACATCTCGGCGGAAATCGTCGAGGAGGCGCGCCGGCGCGCGACCCATGCGGACGTGCAAGCCGGCTTCTTCACCTGCCCGATCGAATCGATCGATGTCACCGCCGAAGCGGCACCGTTGGTCGTGTGCTGCGAGGTGCTCGAGCATCTCGATGATCCGGTGCGCGGCGTGGACACGCTCGCGGAACTCGCGCAGCCATGGCTGCTCGCGAGCGTGCCGCGTGAACCGATCTGGCGGGTGCTCAACATGGCGCGCGGGAAATACCTCGGCGACCTCGGCAATACGCCGGGACACCTCAACCACTGGAGCCGCGACGGTTTCCTCGGACTGCTCGGCGCGCGCTTCGAAGTGGTCGAAGTCCGCGCGCCGTTGCCGTGGACCATGGCACTGTGCAGGCGGCGCTGAAGCGGCCACGGCTGCAACGCGCCGCCCACGTGGCCGGCGCGGTGCTCTGCGTGCTGGCGCTCGTGCTGCTGGTGCGTCGCGGCGTCGCGCTCGGCGACGCGCTCGGCGCGGAGCTGCGGCGCATCCCGCTGGCGGGGTTCGCGCTCGCACTCGCGGCCTACGTCGTTGGCGGGCTGCTGCTCGCGTTCGCGTGGTCGACGCTGGTGCGCATCGGCTCGTCTGCCCCGTTGCGCCGCACGCCCTTGATCGTCGGCCACTTGCGCTCGCAGCTGGCGAAGTACCTGCCGGGCAACGTGTTCCATCTCGCATGGCGCCATTTCGCGGCACGCCGCGAAGGCGCAGGCCATCGCGCGCTCGCGCTTGCATTGGCGCTCGAGACCGTGCTGCTGCTCGCGGGCGCGGCGATCCTCGCGCTCGGCGTGGTGTCCGATCCGCGCATCGATGCGCTGGCGCCCTGGGCGCGCGGGCTGGTGTGGACCGCGCCGCTGCTCGCGCTGGTCGCATGGATC
This sequence comes from Dokdonella sp., assembly GCA_036758645.1. Taxonomy (GTDB): domain Bacteria; phylum Pseudomonadota; class Gammaproteobacteria; order Xanthomonadales; family Rhodanobacteraceae; genus Dokdonella_A. Next base: position 2,176 of record DAIOWG010000145.1, read on the forward strand.
GGGATCGGCGTGGTCGGGCGTCGCGCGGGGCACGAGCGCCTCGCTCCGCGCCGCACGGCAGCACCGCTCGCGACCGTGTTCGTGCTCGATCTCGTGTTCTTCGCCGCGGCGTCGCTGTCGCTGCGCCTGCTCTGCGCGCAGCCGGACGCGTTGCCGCTGTCGGCGTGGTGCGGATGGCTCGCGCTGGCCTGGGCGGTCGGCTACGTGACGCCGGGCGCCCCGGCTGGACTCGGACTGCGCGAAGCGGTGCTCGCGCTCGGCCTCGCCCCGGTACTCGGCGCCGCGCCGGCGCTCGCCCTCGCGCTGGCGTACCGGCTCGTCACCGTGGTCGCGGACGCGTTGCTTGCGCTGGCCGGGTTCGCGGTGCTGCGCGACACGCTCTCGCGCGACCCGGTCGAGGCATCACCGTGACGCGCACCCACTGGCAATGGTGGGGCTCGCTCGGGCTCGCGCTCGCCCTGCTGAAGCTCGCCGGCATCCTCGTCGATCCACAGATCCGCCTGTTCCTCGGCGACTCCTCGAGCTACCTGTTCGCCGCGCGCTCGGAAGACTGGCTGCCGCCCGATCGCAGCTTCACCTATCCGATGCTGCTCGAGGCGCTCGTGCGGCCGACCGGTTCGCTGCATGCGCTGCTGTACTGGCAATCGCTCGTCGGCATCGTGGTCGCGCTGCTGCTCGCGTCGGTGCTGCGCCTGCGTTTCGGCTTGCCCGGCGCGCTCGTGTTCGGGGCGGCCTGCGTGTTCGCGCTGGAGCCCGCGCAGCTCTTCTACGAGCGCATGGTGCTGGCCGAGGCGTTCGGCATGCTCGCGTTGGCGGCGTTCTTCGCGTGCGCGTCGGCGTATCTGGTGAAAGGGCGCGTCGCGTGGCTCGTGCTCGCGATCGTGTTCGGGCTCGGGACCGTCACGCTGCGCATGAACTTCCTGCCGGTCGTGATCGTGATCTCGCTCGGGCTGCCGCTGCTGTTCCTGGTCGACCGCGAACGCCGCCTGCGCTTGCCGGCCGTGCTGTTGCACTGCGTGCTTGCGGGAGTGTGTTTCTGGGCCACGCATGGCGAGTACCGCAGTCATGTCGGCACGTTGTTCGATCGTCCACCGGGCTACATCGGACAGGCAGGCTTCATGCGAATGGGACTGGTCGCGCCGCTGATCAAGCCGGCACACTTCGAGCGCGTCGGCCTGCCCGGGGATTTCGCCGCGCGGCTCGCGTTCGACCTGGCGGATCCGCGCACGCGTCCATCGCAGTTGTGGAGCCCGGGCGGCCTTGCCGACGCGCTCGCGAAGGCCGGGCGCGATGTCGATGCGACCTGTCGCAAGCTGTCCGCGTATGCATTGCGTGACGATCCGCTCGGCGTGGTGCGCCTCGGCGTGCGCACGCTCGGCGGCTACTTCGATCCGGAAGGCGCGAAGCTGCGCCTGACCAAGGACCTCGGTCGCGACCCGATGCCGTATCCGCCGAACGTGGTCGAATCGGTCGGCACGCATTGGGCGTACGACCTCGTCGGTGTCGCAGAGCGCTGGACGCCGGTCAGCCGCGCGTTCGAGCACGGCTCGCGCTGGCTCGTCGCCTGCCTGTTCCTGCTGGTTCCGATCGCGTTGGCGAACGTGCTCCTGCACTGGAGCGGCCCGCGTCGCCTGCAGGCGTTGCTTGCGGCGTTGTTCGCGTGCGGGCTGGTCGCAACCGAGGTGCTGTTCTCGAGCATCGCCTCGTACCGGTACCTGCATTCGCTGCCGTTCTTCATGTTCGTCAATGCGCTGCCGCTGGGGGTTGCGCTGTGGAAGCGCCGGCAGAGTCGCATTGGTCCGATGCAAGGCGAGCCGCGAACCTCGTAGGCTGGACGCGCGCAGCGCGGCCGGCGCTGTCGGCGGGATGCCGGCGAAGAGCGGCCGGCCGACCTGCGGTCGTCCAGCCTACGGATCGACGCTATCGGATTCGCCGCGGGCCCGTGCGAGGTACTGCTCGTGCAAGGCGCGCACGCGCTCGTCGAGGTCGGCGAGCGTGCCGTCGTTGCGGATCACGTCGTCGGCGATCGCGAGGCGCTGGTCGCGCGTGGCCTGCGCGTCGAGCATCGCGTCGGCGAGCGTGGGCGTGATGCCGTCGCGTGCGACCAGGCGAGCGTGCTGCAGCTCGCGTGGCACGTCGACGACGAGCACGCGGTCGACCCAGTCGTATTGGCCGCTCTCGAGCAGCAGCGGGATCACCAGCAACGCGTAGGCCGAGTCGCCCGCATGCGCACGCTCGCGCAGGATGTCGCGCACGCGCGGATGCAGGATGCCTTCGAGACGCCGTCGCCGGCCCTCGTCGGCGAACACGATCTCGCGCATCGCGCGGCGATCGAGCGAGCCGTCGGCCGCGAGCACGCCCGGGCCGAACGCCGCGGCGATCTCGGCAAGCACGGCGCCGCCCGGCGCAACCAGCTCGCGCGAGACGAGGTCGGCATCGATGACGTCCACGCCCAGCGCGCCGAAGCGGTCGGAGACGGCCGACTTGCCGCTCGCGATTCCTCCGGTCAGCGCGACCGTGTAGCGCGAGCGCGATGTCGTCATCGCGATCGACTCACAGCCCGAACACGCGCGCATACAGCGCGCCGAGGGCATCGCCTGCAACGTACCAGGCCCATCCGGCCGCGGCGATGAACGGGCCGAACGGGATCGGCGTGCCGCGGTCGCGTCCCTGCAGCGCGAGCGCGGCGCCTCCGACCAGCGCGCCGATCAGTGACGACAGCAGCACGGTCGGCAGCAGTGCGATCGGTCCCATCCATGCGCCGAGCGCGGCCAGCAGCTTGAAGTCGCCATAACCCATGCCCTCCTTTCCGGTCGACAGCTTGAACAGCCAGTACACCGACCACAGGCTCAGGTATCCGAGCGCGGCGCCGAGGATCGCGTCGCCGGGGTCCACGCGCAGCGGCAGCAAGGACGCCAGCAGGCCCAGCCACAGCAGCGGCAACGTGAGCTGGTCAGGCAACAACTGGGTGCGCACGTCGATGCCGGATGCCGCGATCAGCACCCACGTGAACACGAGCGCGGCCGCGAGTTCCCAGCCGAAGCCGACCTTCCACGCGATCACCGCGGAGGCGAACGCGGTGAGCGCCTCCACCAGCGGGTATTGCCAGGAGATGCCGGCGCCGCAGTAGCGGCAACGCCCGCGCAGCACGAGCCAGCTCAGCAGCGGAACATTGTCGAGCGGCGACAACGCATGCTTGCACTGCGGGCAGTGCGAGGCGGTGAAGACGAGGTCGGGCGGCGCGGCGGGTGCCGTGTCGGCGACCGCCGAGGCCGCCTCGTCCTGCATCGGAACATCGGCTCGGGGGTTGGAATCGTGGAACGCGTCGAGCTGCGTCGGCGCTTCGCGCTGGGCGCCGAGCACGCCGTCGCGCACCGTGGCCGGTGCGGCCGGCGTGTCGTCAATGGGATCGGCGAGGATCTCCGCGGCCTGCAGTCGCCATTCGTGCTCGAGCCGCGCAGGCAGTCGCAGGATCACCACGTTGAGGAAACTGCCGACCAGCAAGCCCAGCAACGCAGTGAGCGGGATCAGCACCGCGGGTTCGTGGAACCAGTCGAGCTCGGGCATTGGAGGACGTGTCCAGTGTCTGGGCGCGGCCGCAGCGCCGCATCCGACAATGTAGCGCATAGGTCCGGGGAACGATGCGCAAGGCGTAGGCTGGACGACCAAGGTCGGCCGGCTGCTCGCGCGCGTCGTGGCAAGGGCGCCGGCCGCGCTGTGCGCGTCCAGCCTACCAGGTGCGACGGGAGGAAATCCGGGTGCTGGAAACGAACGCGGGCGCCGCAGCGCCCGCGTTCGACGAATTGCCAGATGATCAGCCGACGACCGCGCCGAGCTTGAAGATCGGCAGGTACATGCCGACGACCATGCCGCCGACCACCACGCCGATGATGACCATGATCAGGGGTTCGAGCAGGCTCGACAGCGCGTCGACCGCGTTGTTGACCTCGGTCTCGTAGAACTCGGCGATCTTGAACAGCATCGCATCGAGCGCGCCGGCCTCTTCGCCGATCGCGACCATCTGCGTGACCATGTTCGGGAACAGGCCGGTCTGCTTCATCGCGAGCTGCAACTGGTGGCCGACCGCGACGTCTTCGCGGATGCGCTTGACCGCATCGTTGTAGACCACCGAGCCGGTCGCGTTCGACACCGAATCCAGCGCCTCGACCAGCGGCACGCCGGCCTTGAACGTGACGCCGAGGGTGCGTGCGTAGCGCGCGATCGCCGACTGGCGCAGGATTTCGCCGATGATCGGAATCTTCAACATCATGCGGCCGATGAAATGCGCGAACTTGGTCGAGCGCTTGTACAGGAAGATGATGCCGACCACGACCGCGATGAAGATGCCGAGCACCATCCACCAGTACGACACCATGAAGCGCGACATGTTGACCAGCATCTGCGTGAACGCGGGCAGGTCGGCGCCGAAGTTCTGGAACACCTGCTCGAACTGCGGGATCACGAAGATCAGCAGGATCGAGGCCACGATCACCGCGACCGCGAGCACCGCGGCCGGGTAGAACATCGCCTTCTTGATCTTGCCCTTGATGTTCTCGATGTTTTCCTTGTAGGTCGCGATCGTGTCGAGCACGGTGTCGAGCACGCCGGCCGATTCACCCGCCTTGACCAGGTTCACGAACAGCTCGTCGAACTGCACCGGGTACTTGCCGAGTGCCTCGTGCAGCGCGGAGCCGCCTTCGATGTCGGTCTTGATGTTGGTCAGCAGGTCCTTCATGCGCTGGTTGGACTGGCCGCCCGATACGATCTCGAAGCCCTGCACCATCGGTACGCCCGCGGCCATCATCGTCGCGAGCTGGCGGCTGAACACCGCGATGTCGCGCCCGGTGATCTTCTTGCCCGACGAGCCGAACAGCGGCTTCGCCTTGGCCTTGACCACCTGCGGGTTGATGCCCTGCTTGCGCAGGTCCGCCTTGACGAGGTTCGCGTTCTTGCTGACCGACTCGCCCTTGATCTTGATCCCGCGCTTGTCGAGACCGACCCAGGTGAAGGTCTGCAATTCACTGACCTTGGCGCGGTCGCGGCCGCGCTGGGCGGTCGCGGCTTTGGCTTTGACGGCGGCGGCGGTGGCAGTGGCCATGGATTAGTCCTTGGTGACGCGGTTGATTTCGGCGAGGCTGAGGACGCCCTGCTTGACCTTCATCAGGGCCGAGGCGCGCAGGTCGCGGATGCCTTCCTTGCGCGCCTGTTCGGCGATGGCGATCGCGCTGCCGCCCTCGAGGATGATCTTCTGGATCGCCTCGGTCATCGGCATGACCTGGTAGATACCGGTGCGGCCTTTATACCCCTCGTTGCAACCGGAACAGCCGACTGCGTCGAAGATCTGCATGCCCGAATCGATGTCGGCCTGGTTGAAGCCCTCGGCGTGACGGGTGTGCACGTTGATTTCGAGTTCGTTC
>DAIOWG010000146.1:0-7381 GCA_036758645.1 Dokdonella sp.
GCGTGCGTTCACGCCGCGACGGACGTGCTCGCGACGGTCACCGCGCAGGTCGACAGCGGGCAGTTCCGAGCGGCCGAGTCCGCGATCTCCGCGGCGCTCGCGCGCGCCGACCTCGATCCCGATGCGCGCCGCGCGTTCGAATTCCAGCGCGAGCGCATGCGCCGCATCCTGCTCGATTTCACGCTCGATTCCGAAGCGCTGAAGGCGCGATTGAAGCGCGACATCCCGGATCTGGGCGATGACGAGATCGCTGCCTGGGACGCGCACGGCCTGCTCGAACGCCAGGTCATCGACGGTCGCGTGCTGTACTTCAAGCGATCGCCCTCGAACCTGTTCCGGCTCAGCACCGAGGCGCGCAAGCGCCGCGGCGTCGACTCCGCGCCGCAGGACGGCCCGATGGAAACGGCGAATGCGCACCATCGCGAAGTCGTCGATGCGGTGCGCGCGAGCGGTTCGCGCAGCGTCGCGCCTCGGCATGTGCGCGTGACGCAATCGCTCAGCGTCGATGCCGACGCGGTGCCGGCGGGGGAAATGCTGCGCGCATGGATCCCGTTTCCCCGCGCGTTGCGCGGCCAGCAGGAAGACATCCGCCTGGTTGCGAGCGATCCGGCCCGCCACCAACTCGCCCCCGAGACCGCACTGCAGCGCACGGTCCATTTCGAGAAGCCGGCGGTCGCGGGAAAGCCGACCGTGTTCTCGGTCACCTACGAACTCACGATCTTCGCGCGCCTGCAGCCGGTGCCGGACGCCCCCGCGAAACCGGCCGCGACCACGAGCGAGCTCGCGCCGTTCCTCGCCGAGCAGCCGCCGCACATCGTGTTCAGCCAGCCCGTGCGCCTGTTCTCTCGCCAGGTCGTCGGCGATGAAACCGATCCCCGGCGCATCGCACGCAAGTTGTATGCGGCGGTCGACCAGATCCCGTGGGCCGGCGCGCGCGAGTATTCGACGATCACGAACATCAGCGATTACGCGCTGCAGGCCGGGCACGCCGACTGTGGCCAGCAGACACTGCTGTTGATCACGCTGCTCCGGCTCAACGGCATTCCCGCGCGCTGGCAGTCGGGCATGGTCTGGTCCGACGGCGATTACGACAACCTGCACGACTGGGGCCAGCTCTGGATCGAGCCCCATGGCTGGATCCCGATGGACGTGACCACCGGGCGCCTCGACAGCGAAGATCCCGCGATCGCGGACTTCTACCTCGGTGGCATCGATGCCTACCGGATCGCGTTCAACGACGACATCGGCGGCGAGTTCACGCCGCGCAAGACGCATTTCCGCTCGGACACCGTCGACTCGCAACGCGGCGAGGTCGAGTGGAGCGGCGGCAACCTGTACTACGACCAGTGGGATTACGCCTTCGACGCCACGGTGATTCCGGCGCCAGGCGAACCGGCGGGCGATGCGGGCGAATAGCGGCACACAAGAGCGGCATCCACACTTCGAGGGGAGGATCGAGATGGGCAACGACACACGCGCTCTGCGCAAGACCGCACTCGGCATGGCGCTCGGCGCATGCCTCGCGATGCTCGCGATGCCGCCGGCACTGGCGGCCAACAACGACGGCTCGGTGGTCGGTCGCACGACGTCCGGAGCCACCGTCACGATCACGAATCCGGCAACCGGCTTCACGCGTTCGGTCACGGCCGACAGCGAGGGCAATTATCGCTTCCCGTTCCTTCCGGTGGGCGAGTACGAACTGCAATCGTCCGGCAGTGCCCCGATCCCGGTGACCGTGAGCCTCGGCAATGCAACCACGGTGAACATCGGCTCGGCCGCCACGCTGGAGACCGTGACCGTCAGCGGCTCGAGCGTGGCCGCGGTGGTCGACGTGACCTCGGTGGAAAGCGCGACCAACGTGACGCGCGAGGAACTCGCGCGCCTGCCGGTCGAGCGTGATCCGCTGTCGGTCGCGTTGCTGGCGCCGGGCCTGACCAAGGGCGAGTTCGGCGGCGTCTCGTTCGGCGGCTCCTCGGTGGCCGAGAACTCGGTCTACATCAACGGCCTCAACGTCACCGACTTCTACAACCGCGTCGGCTTCTCTTCGGTGCCGTTCGCGTTCTACAAGGAGTTCCAGGTCAAGACCGGCGGCTACTCGGTCGAGTTCGGTCGCACCACCGGCGGCGTCATCAATGCGGTCACGCGCTCGGGCACCAACGAGTTCGAGTTCGGCACCGAGGTGGCGTGGGAGCCCGCATTCGCGCAGGCCGAGGGCGACGACCACTACGATTCCGACGGCAACCCGTACTACATCGCGAGCCACGACGAGTACGACCGCTACAGCGCGAACTTCTACGCATCGGGTCCGATCATCAAGGACAAGTTGTTCTTCTTCGCGCTCTACGAGATGCGCGACTACCAGCCGACCAACACCACCAGCACCGGCAACCTGCTCAACAAGGGTGATTCCGACGACGGCTTCTGGGGCGCCAAGGTCGACTGGCAGATCAGTGACAGCCATCTTCTGGAGCTGCTCGCGTTCTCCGACGGCAACAGCGAAGCGACCGACATCTACCGCTTCGACGTCGAATCGGGCCAGCGCGGCGCCTACACCAACACGCGCTTCATCGACAATGGCGGCAAGAACTGGTCGGGCACCTACACCGGCTACCTCACCGACACGTTCTCGGTGAAGGCGATGTACGGCAAGAACGAGCGCGAGTTCGCGCAGTCGAGCCTCAACGACATCAATTGCAGCCGCATCCGCGACCTGCGCGAGATCGGTGACGGCGACATCGGCTGCACCAGCAGCTCGACCGTGGCCGAACGCCTCGACGACCGCGAGGCCGCGCGCCTCGATTTCGAGTGGACGCTCGGCGACCACCTGCTGCGCTTCGGCCTCGACCACGAGGTCAACACCTCCAACCACCAGCAGTACTACCCGGGCGATCGCCTGCTGTACGAAATCCGCGACACCTCGCCGGGCGCGACGCTCGCGAACGGCGGCGTCGTCCCCGACGGCGTGACCGCCTACGTGCGCACGCGCACGAACGAGGTGAACGGCGAGTTCGAATCGATCAACAGCGCCTACTACCTCGAGGACAACTGGTCGATCACGCCGAACTTCGTGCTCAATGCGGGCCTGCGCCTCGAGGCGTTCGACAACAAGAACTCCGACGGCGCGAGCTACATCAAGATCGACGACATGGTCGCACCGAGGTTCGGTTTCTCGTGGGACACCAGCGGCGACGGCCGTTCCAAGCTGTTCGGCAACCTCGGGCGGTATTTCCTGCCGGTCGCCAATGTCATCAACATCAAGCAGGCCGGCGGCTTCTTCGACGAGCGCACGTTCTACGCGTTCAACGGGCTGCAGGAATTCGAGTACAACGGCAACACCTACCAGCGGCCGATCCTCGGCGAGCAGATCGGCCCGGTCGACAACTCGCAGGGTGATGGCACCGTCGGCGACCTGCGCGGCGAGGTCGACAACGACATGGATCCGGTCTACCAGGACGAGTTGATCCTCGGCTTCCAGTCGATGATCGACGACAAGTGGTCGTGGGGCGTGCGCGGAACCTACCGCAAGCTGCACAATGCGATCGACGACCTCGAACTCACCTCGAACGGCATCCTCTGCGACGGCGAGCCCGGCTACATCGGCTACATCATGGGCAATCCGGGCCGTGACGCGACGGTCTACACCGACACCGATTGCGATGGCGAGCCCGACGGCTACGTCACCATCGACACCTCGCGCGCGGGCTGGGCGCTGTACGACGATGACGGCAACTACATCGGGGAGACCGGATTCTCCGAGCCGCGGCGCACCTACAAGGCGCTGGAATTCCAGATCGACCGCGTCTGGGACGACCGCTGGGCGTTCAATGCCTCGTACACGCTCGCGTTCAACGAGGGCAATGCGGAAGGTCCGGTCAATTCCGACACCGACTTCTCCGACACCGGGCGCACCGAGAACTTCGACGATCCGTGGGTCAACTACGGTGGCCAAGGCTACCTGCCGAACGACCGGCGCCACACGTTCAAGTTCCGCGGTGCCTACGCGCTCGGCGAGCACTGGCAGCTCGGCGGCACGCTGGTCGCGCAGTCGGGCCGGCCGGTCAACGCATTCGGCGTCGGCAATCCGTTCGACGGCACCAACTACCACAGCAACTTCGTCTGCGTGGCGAATTGCACGGCCGACAATCCATCCGAGCGCGTGTACGAGCGCAGCCCGCGCGGCTCGGGCGGACGCTTGCCCTGGACCTATGACCTCGGCCTCAACGTCACCTACCTGCATTCATTCGGCGACACCAACCTGCGTGCGAAGCTCGCGGTCTACAACCTGCTCGACCAGCAGCGCGTGATCGAAGTCGACGACGAACTCGAATCGGACATCGGCTTCCTCAACCCGACCTACCGGCGCGGCACCAGCTACCAGACCCCGCGCTACGCGCAGTTCACGGTTACCCTGGACTTCTGAGGGTTGCTCTCCGCGGCGGCCCCGCGTGGGCCGCCGCTTTTTTTTGGCCGCTCGCGGAGCAGTGCGTGCGGCGAACGCGAGGAACGCGCGGCATGCAGCGTGGCCACGACGACGATGCAGGGCCGACGACCCGCTGGAGGCAGGGCACGGACGCGGCCGCGCGATCGCCGGTGCCCGTCGACGGCTTCGATATCGACCTGGGCGCGCTCGCCGCGCAGCTCGGCACCCCGTTGCACGTGTACTCGGCGCCCGCGATCGCGGCGCGCATCGCGGAACTCCAGCACGCCCTGCGTGGCCTCGATGCGCTCGCCTGCTATGCGGTCAAGGCGAACGGCAGCACGGCGGTGCTGCGCCTGATGGCGGACGCGGGCCTCGGCGCCGACATCGTTTCCGGGGGCGAACTCCGGCGCGCGCTGCGCGCCGGCATCGCGGCGTCGCGCATCGTGTTTTCCGGCGTCGGCAAGTCCGCCGAGGAGATCGCGCAAGCGCTCTCGGCGCGCATCCTCCGATTCAACGTCGAATCGCAGGACGAACTCGACGTGCTGCAGGACGTCGCCGCGCGCGCGGGCCTCGTGGCCGACGCATCGGTGCGCGTGAATCCGGACGTCGACGCACGCACGCACGAGAAGATTTCCACCGGCAAGGCCGGCAACAAGTTCGGCGTCTGCTTCGACGAGGCGCGGCGCTGGTTCGCGCAGGCGGCGAGACGGCCGAACGTGCGCCTCGACGGCCTGCACGTGCACATCGGCTCCCAGATCCTCGAGCCGCAACCGTTCCAGTTGGCTTATTCGCGGGTCGCGGCGCTGTGGCGCGAGCTGGCCGATGCGGGACACGCCATCCGCAGCATCGACGTCGGCGGCGGGCTTGGCGTGGCCTATCGAGCCGGCGGCGAACGCACGCCGCCGGCCACGATGCAGGTGGAGGCGATGCGTTCGGCCTTCCGCGGATTCGATGGCCGCTTGCTGCTCGAACCGGGCCGCTGGCTGGTGGCCGAGGCAGGCATGCTGCTGACGCGCGTGATCCGTGCGAAGCAGGACGGCGGACGGAACTTCCTCGTCGTCGACGCCGCGATGAACGACCTGCAGCGACCGAGCCTGTACGATGCCTGGCACGAGATCGAGCCGCTGCATCCGCGTTCTCGGCGGTTGCTCTACGAGGTGGTCGGGCCGGTCTGCGAAACGAGCGATACGTTCGCGCGCGATCGCGAACTGCCCGAGTGCATCGCCGGCGACCTGTTGCTGATCCGCACCACCGGAGCGTATGGCGCATCGATGGGCTCGACCTACAATTCCAGACCGCTGGCCGCGGAAGTGCTGCTCGACCGTGGCCGCTACGCAGTGGTGCGCACGCGCCAGACGTTCGAGCAGATGATCGCCGGCGAATCGCCGGCCGGGGAGTGGCACACGACATGACCCACGCCTTCGCACGCCTGGCCATACTCGTCCTGGCGGCTGCGGTCGCCGGCTGCAGCGCGGGCCTGCGCGGTGCACCACCTGCGCCGCTCACGCTCGACACCCACGTCGACATTCCCGCCGACTACATGCGCGATGCGCGCTACGACGTCGGCCACGACAGCGCGCTGCGCGTCGACCTCGGCAAGATGGAACGCGGCGGCCTCGACGCGGCGTTCTTCGTGATCTACGTCGGCCAGGGCAACCTCGACGCAGCCGGTTACGCCGAAGCGGTTGCGCAGGCCGAGCGCAAGTATTCGGCGATCGCCCTGATGCTCGAACGCTATCCGGACCGCATCCGCGCCGCGCGCACGCCCTCGGACGTCGCGGCAAACCATGTGGCGGGCCGCCTGTCGGCGATGATCGGGATCGAGAACGCGTATTCGCTCGGGCACGACCTCGCGCGCCTCGATGCCGCGTATGCGCGCGGCGCACGCTATGTCGGGCTCGTCCACGTCGGCAACAACGATGTCTGCACGAGCTCGCAACCCGATGCGGAGCGTGGCGAGGCGACCATCGCGACGACCGGACTCACGGGCTTCGGCCGAGAAGTCGTGCGGCGCGCCAATCGACTCGGCATGATGATCGACGTCTCGCATGCGTCGGACGCCTGCGTGCGCGACGTGCTGGCGGCGACCAGCGCGCCCGTGATCGCCTCGCATTCGTCCGCGCGCGCGCTGGTCGACCACCCGCGCAACCTGCCGGACGACCTGCTGCGCGCGTTCGCGGCAGGCGGCGGCGTGGTGCAGGCGGTCGCCTACAAGGAGTTCCTCAAGATCGACCCGGCGCGCAAGGCGGCCGAAGAAGCGCTCGGCAACGAGGTCGCGCGGCTTGCGGGCGATGCCGAGTACGACGGCGAGAAGCATGATGCGTTGCCCGCTTACGTCGATGGCATGCGCCGCATCGAGGCGCAGCATCCGCTCGCGACGCTCGAGCACTTGCTCGACCACATCGAGCACATCGCGAAGGTCGCCGGGATCGATCATGTCGGCATCGCGTCGGACTTCGACGGTGGCGGCGCCGTGACCGGCTGGATGGATGCGTCGGAGACGCGCAATGTCACCGCGGGGCTGCGGCGGCGCGGCTTTTCCGAGGCCGACATCGCGAAGATCTGGGGCGGCAACCTGCTGAGGGTCTGGACCGATGCGGAGCGCGCGGCGCGCGAGGTGCAACGCGGAGCTCGACCGTGATGCGCCGCGCGTGGTTCGTCGCGGCCCTCGCGTGCGCGCTCGCGTGGGGCGCGCCGACCCGCGCCTTCGCCGTTGATCGCCCCTTGCTCGACCGCATCTTCGAAGAACTCGTCGCGCGCTACACGCTGCCGGGTCTTGCGATCGGCGTGATCGAGGACGGCGAGGTCGCCTACGTGCGCACCGCGGGCGAACGCCTCGCGGGATCGGGCGCAGTCGTCACGCCGCGGACGCTGTTCAAGATCGCGTCCAACAGCAAGGCGATGACCGCGGCGCTGCTCGCGCGGCTCGTCGATGCGGGCAAGCTGCGCTGGGACGACCCG
>DAIOWG010000147.1:0-7370 GCA_036758645.1 Dokdonella sp.
CCGAACGACGTGATCTTCGAGGACGGCTTCGAAGCGGCGCCGTGACGATGCTGCAGACGGGGAGAGCAAGGGCAGCGGTGTCGACGAAAGACGCCAGGCGTCGCGCTGCTCGCTGGTTCGCCTGGCTGTTCGGCAGTTCGGCGATGGCCGCGCTGCCGCTCGCGCTCGCGCTCGATTTCACGCCGCACGGAACACAGCCGGGGCTGGATGCCGCGCTCGCCTCGGTGAGTACGTGCACCGACTGCCATCGCAGTTTCACTCCTGCGAACGACGCTTTCATGCCGCATTCGAGCTGGGGCGGCTCGATGATGGCGAATGCCTTGCGCGACCCGCTGTTCTGGGCGGCGCTCGACGTCGCCAACAATGATGCCGCGAGCATCGGCAAACCGGGCGTGGGCGACTATTGCCTGCGGTGCCATACCCCGCGCGGCTGGTACGGTGGACGCGTGGTGAAGAACGGTTTCGGCGGCAGCGCCGGCCCCGGTGGCGAGAGTGGGTGCCAATTGCAGGGGGACTACGCGAAGAAGGACCGGAAGTCGAACGATTACTCGGGTGTCGACTGCCACTACTGCCATCGCCTGATGCCGCAGGGGCCGAACGGCGAGCCGCACTTGAGCGGCAACGCGAATGCATGGCTCGACGACTCGCTGACCTGCGACAACGTGCCGGGATCCTTCGGGCCATGCCGCCGCGGGCCCTACCGCTACGCCGAAGGCGATCCGCTCACGGCGCCGCACGGTTGGGCGCAGTCCGACTACCACGCCGATTCCGCGCTGTGCGGCAGTTGCCACGACGTCACCACGCCGGACACCGACGAGGGTCCGCTGCGTACCCTCGTGCTGGCCGACGGCACGGATACCGGTCGACCCTTCCCGATCGAGCGCACCTACACCGAGTGGACGCGCAGCCTGTTCGCCGATGCGATCCTGCGCGACGGATTCGGCGACCTTCCGCATGGATTGCCGGCGGTCGCGAAGGCTCAACACTGCCAGGATTGCCACATGCGGTCCTCGGTCGATCCGCTGGCGAAAGCCTGCGAGTTCAACCCGGCCGGTTCGCGCACCGGCAACCTGCCGGTGCACGTGTTCGCCGGCGCGAACGCCTGGATGCCGGGCATCATCAAAACCGAGTTCGGTGGCGACCTCTTGCAGCAGCCCGCCGATTACGACCGCACGATCGCATCGGCCCGGCAGATGCTGCAGTCGAGTGCGGAGGTGACCGCGGCCCTCACGTCCTACCTGCCGGCCGGGCCCGCCAGTGCCGGTTCGATCGCGCTGCAGGTCAAGGTCACCAACCTCAGTGGCCACAAGCTGCCGACGGGATACTCCGAAGGGCGGCGCATGTGGCTCAACGTGCAGGTGCGCGACGCAGCCAACCAGGTCGTCGCCGAGAGCGGCGCCTACGATGCCGCCACGGCCACCCTGACCGAGGACACGCAGGCGCGCGTCTACGAAGTGCTGCAGGGCATCTGGAACGCCGGTACGCAGTCCTGCCAGGTGGAGGAAGGCGGCGCCAAGAAGTTCCATTTCGTGTTGAACAATTGCGTGGCGAAGGACAATCGCATTCCGCCGATCGGCTTCCGGCCGAAGGCGACCGACGATCCCGACGGCCTCGAGGTGCCTCCGGTCGCCGCCACCTACGCCGAAACCGCGCCGGGTTCCGGAGTGCTCGTCAATTTCGACCAGGCGAGCTACACCTTCGGCGTGCCGGCCGGCACCGTCGGCCCGCTCACGGCGACCGCTACCCTCTATCATCAGGTGTCGAGCAGGGAGTACATCGAGTTCCTTCGCGACGAAGCCATCGAGCACGCGATTCCGGCGGAGAACGACCTGTGCGCAGGCGCTCCCGACCGTCCGTTCAAGGTCGGGCCGCAGGCGCTCTCGCGCGGCGAGTACATGTATGAGTTGTGGAACAACCCGCTGCACGGCAAGTCACCGCCCGAGCCTGCCGGCGTGGCCACGGTGGTCGCCGCACGGCAGGTGCGCCGTTGAGGCGCCTCGAACACGCTGGCCTGCATCCGGGCCGGCGATGGCGACTTGAAGTGGCGTCGCGTCGCCGGATCGGCGCAACGACGCCGACGTTTCTTCATGGATGTACCGCGGTGTTGCCCGGAGCGCAAGCGTGCGCAGGCGCGCAACGCGGACGCAGGCGGATCGACCGGAGCGATCGACCGGCCACCACGAAGCAAGCATCAGGAGACCGCACCACGTGAATCGAATCATCCACTGCCTGCCCGGTCTGCTGGCGAGCCTGCTTTGTGCCTGTGCGACGACGACGTCGCAGGGACCCAGGCCCGCAGCCGACGCGCCCGAGCTGGTGGCGAGCGAGGTCGACGCAGGCGGGCGCATGCGCGGCATCGTCGTCAATCGCCGCTACGGCGATTTCTTCATGATCGATGGCAAGGAAGTCCATCGCGAGATCGAGCTGGCCTGGGACTACGAACGCGGCACCGCCATCCGCAGGACCTATGACCTGGCGGGCGAGTTGCTGACGACCGAGGATCTTCCAGGTGCGGAAATGCGCCTGACGCCGCTCGAGGACGAACGCGTCAAGCAGCTCGTCCGAGGCTATCCGACGCTCAAGCACGTCGCCAACGAGCCCGGCGTCGTGATCTGGGCCGGCGGGTTCGTCATGCGCATTCCCGGCGATCGCTACTGCGACGCCGGAACGCGATGCATCTATGCCACGCTGTCCAAGGATGGCGGCTTCACGCCGATCGTGCGAGCGATCGTCGACCTGCAACGTGACCGGGTCGTCTATCCGGATTTCGATCCGGGCACACGATCCAAGGTTGCAATACCTTCCATGGGGAGCAAGTAATGCGCAGACCAAAGTTGTTGTCGATCCTTGTGTTGCTGCTCGGGAGCGGCGTGGCGGGATCCGCCCTGGCCGATTCCCCGAACTGCGCGAGCAACGGGACCTTGCTGAGCTGGCCGGCCACCGATCCCATCTGGGAAATGTGCTGGTTGCCGCCGAGCCAGAGCGTGGGTCCGGACGGCTCCGGCCTGGAACTGCGCCAGGTGCACTTCAAGGGCCACCGCGTGCTGAATCGCGCGCACGCGCCGATGCTGTTCGCCGAATACAACAGCAGCACCTGCTATCGCGACTGGAAGGACGACAACGCGAATTTCCTGTCCGACAACGCGGTCCAGAACCACCTCGGCATCTCGCTCGATCCAGCGACCGCAACCACGTCGTGCGACCGCTCGAACGCACCGCTCACGTCCTACGGCAACTGTCCGTTCCAGTTGCCCGGTTACCCGAACGCAACCGCCGATTGCTTCACCGGTGTCGCGGTCGAGGATGGTGGTGACCACGTCACCCTGACCACCCAGCACGCGGCCGCCTGGTACCAGTACACCGCGCGCTGGACGTTCTACTCCGATGGCCGGATGGAGCCCGAGTTCGGCTTCGGCAACAACGATGGCACCGGCAACGAGACCACGCACTGGCACCACAACTACTGGCGCATGGAATTCGCGATCGACAACTCGGTCGAGAACGTCGTCAGCATCAACGATGTCGCACAGAACACCGAGTTCGACGACCTGCGTGATGCGACCGGCGGTCCTGGCGGCACTCCGGTCACGTGGTCGGTGCACAATCCCGTGACCGGCAACGGCTACCGGCTCGAACCGGGCAGCGACGACTACTCGGTGACCGCGAATGATTCCGGGCGCGGCTTCCACAACGTGGACCTGATGGCGACGCGCCAGCATCCGAACGAGTACGGCGACCGCTCGGACAATCCGCTCGGCGCATGTGCGATGGACGATGGCGCGCTCGTCAACGGCGAGAGCCTGGTCGGTGCGGGTGTCGCGACCGCGCTCTACTACCGCGTTTCGGTGCGCGATACCTCCAACAACGAATGGCCGCCCGGATGCAGCGGCGGCAACTGCCTTCCGCAGGATTCGATGGTGTGCAAGCGCCGCGGCCCGACGATCGTGCCATTCGGCCCGTGGGTCGAGACGGAACCGACGATCCCGGCCGCCAGCGTGAGCGGCGGTCCGCTCGACGTGATCGTGGTCGAGGGCCAGCAGGCGACCGACAGCTTCGGCCTCGCCAACACCGGCGACGCCGGCAGTTCGCTCGACTACACGATCGACACCGCGACGACCTCGTGCGCGGCGCCGGCCGCCGTGGCGTGGATCGGCATCGCCCCCGACTCGGGAAGCGTCGCCGCCGGAGCGAGCGCGGTCATCAACGTGAACGTCGATGCCGGTGCGCTCACCGAAGGCAACCATTCCGCACTGATCTGCGTACGCAGCAATGACCCGCAGAACGCGGTGATCGAAGTGCCGGTTTCGGTCGAGGTGCAGCCAGACCTCGACCTGATCTTCGAGGACGGTTTCGAAGCGGCGCCCTGACGTCGCGCAGCAGAGGACCTGCCAATCACCCGCGCGCGATCGGCGCGCGGGCCTTACAGAACGCTTCGAGAGGGTGATGATGAAGAAGGCATTGTTGGTACTCGGAATTGCCGCGGCGTGCATCCCGGCGGCCGCATGGGGCGGCGTACTCGATCGCGGGACCAAGCCGCCCGTGCAGGAAACGCAGGTATGGTCCGCCTGGGGCGGCGAAGTCGGCGTGCGCTGGAACCACGACCTGCTCGGCAACCTCGGCATCGCCGTCGACAAGGCGCGCGACCAGGCGCTCGCGAAAACCGATCGGCGCCAGCACGAATGGTTCGCGCTGCGCGAGAGCGGCGGTCTCGACTTCCTCGTGCGCTACGGCTCGCTCGATCGCTTCGCGGGCGGTTCGCTGCAGATGCGTGGCGGCTACGTGCTGCGCCTGCCCGACGGCAGCAGCCTCGACCTGCGCAACCTCACGATGCGCGTGCGCGCGAACGAGCCGGGCATCCTCGACGTGACCGGCGCGGACGGACGTGCATGGTTCTACATCGATCGCGTGATGTTCGAACTCGTCGACGACCGGCAGACCCTCGCGGTCAAGGCGTCCGACCTGCGCATGAGTGCCGAGCTCGCCAACCGCATCGGCCAGCCGCATGCGGCCGGCTGGATCGTGGCCGACTTCGCGCTCGACGCGGGCGTCTACGTGCAGGGCGCGAACGAGGTCGCGGGCGTCTGCAATCCGTTCCCGTGGCCCGGCGTCGCGGTCCCGGAAGCACCCGGCCAGACCTACCAGGCCGACCTCTTCATGCAGAGCTTCTCGGTCTCGCCGGTTGGCTGCCAGAGCTGCACGGGCGCCAATGGCAACGGCACGATTGCATGGGCGCCGTCGTCGACGCTGAAGAACAACGTCAACAGCGGCACCGCGCAATCGACGATTGGCGGCGATCCGCTCGGCACCAGTTCCGCGCTCTACACGGCGGCCATCCGCTGGCAGCAGATGTTCACCGGCAACGTGCCGCCGTACAACAACGACCAGCATCCTTACCTGATCTGGAACCTGTATCGCTTCAATGCGGACGGCAGCATCGAGCAAATCGGCCGCTCGAGCGTGAAGCATGCGTGGCTGACGACGAACGGCAATTGCGCCGACAGTTGCCGCGACTCGCACATCCTCGGGCGCAGCTGCACCGATACCTACGGCACCGGCAACAACGATGCGCCGGGCGACCTCGGCCCGCGTTCGGAGATCATCCCGGCGACCGGCCAGTGGGGACGCTGCGGCTCGATCTGGGATCCGGACTGCAACGGCGTCGAGAACGGCAACGGCAACGACTCGTGGACGCGCCGCATGAAGGTGCGGGAATCGCAGGTCTCGGCCACCGCTCATCCCGGTGCGACCTACATGATGGATTCGTGGTACGTCGCACGCGATGACATCAACATCTACAACTCGATGGCGACCGTCACCGGCACGCCGAACTTCAGTGGCGGCAACTGGACCTTCGCCGGCCAGGCCAACTACAAGCTCGGCGCCACGATCGATCGCTGGGTGAACCCGGCGAGCCCGGGCACGAACGCGATGAACACCGAACTCGTCGCGCCGGAAGGCCGCGCCAAGGTCGCGGTCAAGGTCACCGACCTCGGCGGCGGCAACTGGCGTTACGAGTACGCGGTGATGAACTTCGATTTCGCGCGCGCGGTGACCACCGGCAGCGAGCCGAACCTGCGCGTGCTCTCCAACAAGGGCTTCGACACGTTCAGCGTGCCGCTGCCCGCGGGCGCGACCGCCTCGGCGACCGCGTTCCGTGACGGCGATGCGGACACCACCACCGACTGGCGGACCACCACCACCGGCGGGCGCGTACAGTGGACCGCAGCGGTGCGTTCGGCGAGCTGGAGCGGGCGCCTGCAGCGACCGACGCTGGACTGGGGCACGCTGTACTCGTTCGGATTCGTCTCCAATCGTGCACCGGTCGCGGGCAATGCCAGCCTGAACGTCGCGCAGGCCGGAACGCCGTCCGCCTACGAGGTCGCGACGCTGGTTCCCGGAAACTGATCCGGAGCGGTGCGCGAGCGCCGCTTCCGAACCGCTGCGATCGCGAGATCGCAGCGGTTTTTTTCTGTCGCGCGTGCACGCGCGCGGCCGGATCGTTCGCTAGCGTCGCGGCGAGCGCTGCGCCGGGCTGACGCCTAGCGCGCGGGCTCGAAGTGCAGGACGTGTTGCGCAGGCCCCGGCAGGAACGGCGTCGCCCGCCCGGCCACCCAGTCGGCATGGCCGGCGCCGTAGTACGGCGAGAGCGGATGTCCACTCTGCCCGCCCGGCATCATGAAATAGCCGTCCACCTCGCGCCCGGGCGCAACCGCGAAACGCTGCGATGCGCCGAACGCGGGGCCCTGCACGCGCGGCATGTTGCTGTCGCCCGGCAACTCGTCCGCCGGCATGTCGAGCCAGCGGGCGACGAAGGCGGGCAGCGCGCGCGACACCGGATGCACGATGCGCGCGGTGTTGCGCTCGCCCCAGGTCGCTGCCGTGTCGCCGCTGCCGTCGATGCCGAGCCGCCCGGCGACCTCGAGGGTGCAATCGGCGAGGAACGTGTGCCAGTCCGGCTGGCCAGGGGGCAGCAGGTGCGCGGGTCGATGCTGCAGCAGACTCCAGACCGCGTGCTCGGCTTGCGACAGCTTCGGCATCGAGAAGTCCGGATCGCTGGCGCGCACGGCGGCGGCGAATGCATCGAGCACGCGGTCGACGACTTCCTTGCGCCAGCTGCGCACCAGTCGATACGAAGCCGAACCTGCCGACGCGCGCGCATCCCATTGCGCGAGCACCGTGCCGATCGCGGTCGTCGCGGCCGACACGGGCATGCGAGCGAGTTCGGCTTCGAGCAGATCCTTCCAGTGCTGCAGGAACAGCGCGCGATCATCGAGCTGGATCTCCAGCAGGACGGCTGGCGTGAACGCGTCGCGGGCGCGCAAGCCGTCGCGGATCTGCATCGCGCGCGCACCGAGGTCGTAGCCGCCGTC
>DAIOWG010000148.1:0-7330 GCA_036758645.1 Dokdonella sp.
GAGATTGTCGAACGCATTCGGCACGAGACCACTCGACTGGCCGAGGATGTGCTGCAGCTGCAAGCCGCGTTGCGCATCGCCGCGCAGCCTGAACGCCGGCGCGAACTCGGCGATCGGCTGGTTCCAGCGAAGCTTCCCTTCGTCGACGAGGATCGCCGCGAGCCCCGCCGCGAACGTCTTGGACAGCGACGCGATGCGGAATACCGTGGCGGGAGCAACCGGCTGCCGATCGTCCAGCGCACGCACGCCATGCGCGCCGGCGCGCGCGACCTCGCCATCGGCGACGATCGCCCAGGCGCCACCGGGAATGCCGGCGTCGTCGAGGATCGCATCGAAGGACGCATCGAAGCGTGCATCGATGACAGCGGGCGGATTCGACGACACTGGCGAGGCCGTGGCCGGGAGCAGGGCGTCGAGCCCGATCAGCAGGAAGACAAGGACAGCGGTGCGCATCGGCGGCATGGGGCGTTCGTGATCGGAGGGGCGGGCGGTCGCGAGCGTAGCCGATCGGCGGCCGCACGCCACGATCCGATCACGTGTCCGGGCCGGCGCGCATGCCGATGCCACGTCGCGGTTGCACGACGCGGGCCCGAGCATCGACCATGGCGACTTTCCCCGCATCCGGACATCGCACCCTCGTGAATCCAGCCCGATCCTGGGTCCCGCCCGCGTTTGCACGGCTGCCCCTGCGCTTCGATGTCGACGCGTTGCGCGTTGCCGTCGCCTCACTTCCGACCGACGCGTGGCGCCCGCATTTCAACACCGGCTACTACGAAGGCGACTGGAGCGGCATCGCATTGCGTTCGCACGAGGATGCGTTCACGCCGCTCGCCCCCGGCCAGGGCGAGACGCGGCCGACCGCGCATTGCGATGCATTCTGGCAGGCGCAACTGGCCAGGCTCGAAACCGCGCTGCACAGCGCGCGCCTGCTGCGCCTCGGCCCCGGCGCGCGCATCCGCGAACATCGAGACTACGATCTCGGCGCGCCCGATGGCGACCTGCGCATCCACGTTCCGATCGTTACCGACGACCGGGTCGACTTCCTGCTCGATGGCCGCAAGGTGCCGATGCAGGCCGGCGAGTGCTGGTTCCTCGACCTTTCTCGGCCGCATCGCGTCGAGAACCACGGCGGCGTCGCGCGGATCCACCTCGTCGTCGACTGCGCGCGCTCGCCGTGGATCGAGGCGCAGATCGATGCAGGCCTCGCGGACACGCCTGCAAGCCAGCCGAGCCGCGGCAGCGAAGCATTCGCGGCGTTCCGCGCGCACGTGCATGCGCATCCGCCGCTGGAAGCCGAGCTTGCGGCGCATGCGGACACCGAGGTGTTCCTCGACGCAGTGGTCGCATGCGCGAGTGGCGCGGGTTTCGGCTTCGATCGCGAAGAAGTGCGCGTGGCGATGGCGCAGAGTCGACGCGAATGGAACCGGCAATGGCGGGCATGAACCACGCAATACCCGACTGGAGCGACTGGTTGCCGACCAGGGTGTGGAGGTCGGACCGCGAGTGGGTGGTCGACTGGTGCAGATTCGGCGAGCAGCCGCTCGCGGAACCGTTCTTCCGCGACAGCGTCGAGGTGGCGTTGCGTCGGCCGTTCAATCTTGCGTTCCCGCGCCGCACCGGTTTCGATGCACTGCTCTCGTGGCAGGCACGCAGCCCAGGCGTCGCGCCGACGGCGTTCGTGTTGCACGCGTCCCGCTGTGGTTCCACCTTGCTCGCGCAGGTGCTCGCCGGATGCGCGAGCCACGTGATGCTGTCCGAACCCCCGCCACTCGACGCGGTGCTGCGCGCGCATTACGACGACCCTTCCGTGGCCGATTCTCAGCCCGCATGGATCGCAGCGCTGATTTCGGCGTGGGGCCAGCGTCGGCGCGGCAGCGAACGCTCTCTCGTGGCCAAGCTCGATGCGTGGAACATCTTCGAGCTGCCGCTGCTGCGCCGTGCATTTCCCGACACGCCGTGGATCTACCTGTATCGCGATCCGGTCGCGATCGTCGCTTCGCAACTCGAGGAACCCGGACGCCACATGGTGCCCGGTCTCATCGGTGCATCACCGCTCGCCACCGCGATGGAGCGCGACGCGATCGTCTCGCGCACCGAATACGTGGCGCGCGTGACCGGCCGCCTGCTCGCGACGGGATTGGACCAGTGCGTCGAGCACGCAGGCATCGCCGTCAACTACGACGAACTGCCCGACGCGATCGGCGGACGCCTCGCCGGCGTGCTCGGGCTCGATCCCGCCGACGCGGCATTCGCGCGCACCGGCCTGCAGCGTCATTCGAAACGTCCGCGCGAGAGGTTCGAGCCGGATGGGATCCGCAAGCGCGAAGCCGTCGACGAGTCCGTGCGCGAACAGGTCGCGCGCTGGGCGATGCCGCCGTATCTCGCGTTGGAACGGCTGCGGGCGCAGCAACGCGGCTGCGGCGAAGATCACGTCGATGGTTCCACGCGCGTGGCGCCGCGGATGTAGCGGTCCGCGGCGATTCGGTCGCGCTCCGCTTCCGCGCACACCCATTCGCGAAACCGGCCGATCTTTCCGCTGTCGTGTCGCGCGACCGGATAGACGAACCAGAACGATCGGCCATCCGATGCGACGACGTCATGGGCGGGCACCAGCCTTCCGGCCTTGATCTCGTCATGGAACAGGATCGGCGATCCGATCGCGATGCCGTGGCCGGCGACCGCGGCCGCGATGTCGAGGTACTCGGCCGACAGGTGGGTTCCGAACCGTCCAGCCAGCTCCACGGCGCTGAAACCGAGCACGTGGTACCAGATCTTCCACCAGTCGCTCCGACCGAGCAGCGGCACCTGCAGCGGGCAGTTCGGATCGGCGATGCCGGCCGCGGCGGCCTTGAGCCCCGGCGCGCACAGCGGCATGAAGAGGCTCGGGAACAACTCGGTCGCGCACAGCCCGGGCCAGCGGCCGTGTCCATTGCGGATGGCGGCGTCGAAACGCCCTGCGCCGAGATCCTGTGCCTCGGGCGACAGGTCGATGTCGAGCACGACATCCGGGTGCCTGCTGCGGAACCGGCCGAGCTTGGGCGTGAGCCAGCTCGTCCCGAGGGTCGGCAACGTCGTCAGGGAGAGTCGCGCTTCGTCCGCTCCCGCGGCCATGATGAAACTGGCGCGCAGCGCTGCGAACGCGTTGATCGCTTCCTGCGCGACGAGCTTGCCCGATGCCGTGAGTTCGACACGCTGTGCATGCCGCACGAACAGGCGCAGGCCGGTCTGTTGCTCGAGGCGCCGCACGTGGTAGCTCACCGACACCGACGTGGTGTCGAGCTCCTGCGCGGCCTTCGCGAAACTGCCGAGGCGCGCCGCGGCTTCGAAGGCGCGGATGGCGACGAGCGAAGGTAACCGGGGCGTGCCGAGCATAAGTCCGGCTTAGCCTGCGGGCTCGGATTCGAATGGTCAATGCCCGCACCGCCGCCCATCATGCGCGTGCATCTTCGCGCAGCCACCGAACGGATCTCTCCGATGACTCGCCAGACCATGGTTCCATTTTCCCGCCGCACGTTCATCAAGGCGCTGACGATGGCCGGCGGAGGGGCGGCGCTCGGCCTGCCCGCCTGGGCAGCCGCCCGAACGGCCTTGCACGGCGCAGGCGGAGGGGCCGCCGGCAGCGACCCGCACTCGCGCGACTGGAGCTGGCTGGTCGGGAATTGGGATGTCCGGCACAGCCGCCTCAAGGAGCGGCTGGTCGGGGATACCCGCTGGGAGGCGTTTCCCGGAAAGAGCGCGCTCTGGCTCGTGATGGGAGGGCTCGGAACGGTCGACGACAACCTCCTCGACCTGCCCGGAGGCTCCTATCGCGGACTCACGCTGCGCGCATTCGACCCCGCAACCGGCAAGTGGGCGATCTGGTGGCTCGACGGGCGCAAGCCCACGAAGCTGGACCCACCCGTTCTCGGCACGTTCGATGGCGACGTCGGCACGTTCATCGGGCGCGACACGTACAAGGGCCGGCCCATCACGATGCGGTTTCGCTGGCGCGACATCCACGGCGCGCGCCCGTGGTGGGAACAGGCGTTCTCCACGGACGAAGGCTCGACCTGGGAGGTGAACTGGCGCAACTACTTCACGCGCACGTCCGCCGAGCCGTCACCGCTCCCGACGCTGGCGGACAAGCCACGCGATTTCGATTTCCTCGTCGGACGCTGGCACGTGCAGCATCGCCGTCTCAGGCAACGCCTGGTCGGCAGCGACGAATGGGACAGCTTCGACGGCACGCTGGTCAACTGGCCCGTACTGGGCGGGAAAGGCAACGTCGGAGACAACGTGATGAACCTCCCGACCGGCACGGTACGCGGTGTCGGGTTCCGCTCCTTCGACGCCGACAGTAGGCAATGGAACGGTTGGTGGATCGACAGCCGTTCGCCATCGACGATCGGTCCGCCGGAGGTGGGCGGCTTTGCCGACGGCATCGGCACCTTCCACGGCGACGATATCCTCGACGGTCGGCCGGTCAGGTCGCGCGTGGTCTGGTCGCGCATCACCGAGAAGTCGGTGCGCTGGGAGCAGTCGGCCTCGGCCGACGGCGGAGCGACCTGGGAGTCGAACTGGATCAGCGAGCTGGTGCGCAAGGACTAGCGTCCCGCATCGCTGCGAGGCTAGAGCACCTTGCCCACCACGTCGTCGATGAGCCGGAAGTGTGAATCAAGGGCTGCGGCTTCGCCGTCGGCGAGCCGTGATGCACGATCAGTGGCGTCGCTCTCGAGGCCCAGTTCCGAAGGGAGTTCCTGGACCGGGCCTGGTATGTAACCCTTCCACTTGTCCAGTCTCTCGCTGCCCGCTGCAGGCCGGACCAGCCTGAATTCGATCGGCGCCAGCGCATACCTGCCCACGCGCCGACCGCCGACGGCTTCGGTCAGGTCGTACTTCCAGGTCTTCGCTGCGGCGATGCTCTCTCGTTCGAAGATCTTGCGCCATGCTTCCGCGTCTCGTTCGGAACGCGTGCGTGCGCCGAGGCTGGTCTGGTACGGCCGGGCCTCGACCACCTTGCCGGCGTCGTCGATTCGCAGCAGCAGCACGACCTTCGCATTGAGCCGTGCGCTGATCGCAAGGCCGGGATAGCGGGGCGGATGGTTGGCACTCCTTCGGCTTGGCGCTCCGAATTCGACGCCGATGACGCGCACCACGAAGCTGTCGGGCTTGTCCGCCGCAGATTCAGCGCTCAGCCGGATTTGCAGCGCCGTCTTCGCCGTCACTGGCTGCCCGTCCTGAAGGATCGGTTGGAAGCGCCAGCGACGCACCGAGCGATTGACGAGTGCCGCGATCTCAGGGGCGAGCTCGCTTGCGAGCCGGTAATCGCTGACTTGGCCGTCGAGCGCGATCTGCACCTCGCCATCCGCGACCATCTCGTAGCGGACTCCCTTCGCCCGCTCCGCGGATGCGGACGTGCCCGCGAGAGCCAGCAGTGCGGTGATCGCGACAACCTTCGAGAACGACATATTCGCCTCCTCGTGACGATAATACTCAGCCCGCCTTGTTCTTCGCCAGCTTGAGCCAGGTATCAACCACGGTATCCGGATTCAGCGACACCGACTCGATGCCCTGGTCCATCAGCCATTCCGCGAGGTCGGGGTGGTCGCTCGGCCCCTGGCCGCAGATGCCGATGTACTTGCCCTTCTTCTTCGCGGTCGAGATCGCCATCGCAAGCAGCTTCTTGACCGCCGGGTCGCGTTCGTCGAACAGGTTTGCGACGATTGCGGAGTCGCGGTCGAGGCCGAGGGTGAGCTGGGTCAGGTCATTGGAGCCGATCGAGAAGCCGTCGAAGATGTCGAGGAACTCGTCGGCGAGCAGGGCGTTCGAGGGTACCTCGCACATCATGATGATCTTGAGGCCGTGTTCACCCTGTTTCAGGCCGTGCTTGGCGAGCACGTCGATGACCTTGCGGCCTTCGGCGAGCGTGCGCACGAACGGGATCATGACCCAGGCGTTGTCGAGGCCCATCGTTTCGCGCACCTTCTTCATCGCGCGGCATTCGAGCGCGAAGGCGTCCTCGAAGCTCGGATCGACGTAGCGGCTGGCGCCGCGGAAGCCGATCATCGGGTTTTCCTCGTGCGGCTCGTAGCGCTTGCCGCCGATGAGGTTCGCGTATTCGTTCGACTTGAAGTCGGACAGGCGCACGATGACCGGGTTCGGCGCGAACGCCGCGGTGATCGTCGCGATGCCTTCGGCGAGGCGGTCGACGTAGAAGTCGACGGGGCTCGCGTAGCCGGCGGTGCGCTCGTCGATGAGGCGCTTCGTCTCGGCATCCTGCTTGTCGTATTCGAGCAGCGCCTTCGGGTGCACCGCGATGTGGCTCGCGATGATCATCTCGAGGCGCGCAAGGCCGACGCCGGCATTGGGCAGCATCGCGAAGTCGAACGCACGCTCGGGATTGGCGACGTTCATCATGATCTTCAGCGGCGCCGGCGGCATCTTGCCGAGGTCGGCGGTAATGCGTTCGAACGGCAACAGGCCTTCGTAGATGAAGCCGGTGTCGCCTTCGGCGCAGGAGATCGTGACCTCGGTGCCGTCGGGGATCGCGTCGAGCGCATTGCCGGTGCCGACCACCGCGGGCACGCCGAGTTCGCGCGCGATGATCGCGGCGTGGCAGGTGCGGCCGCCGCGGTTGGTCACGATCGCGGCGGCACGCTTCATCACGGGTTCCCAGTCGGGATCGGTCATGTCCGCGACGAGCACGTCACCGGGCTCGACCCGGCCCATGTCCTTGATCGAACGGATCACGCGCGCCTTGCCCGATCCGATCTTCTGCCCGATCGAACGGCCTTCGGCGAGCACCTTGCCGCGTCCATTGAGCTGGAAGCGCTCGATCTGCGTCGCATGGCTGCGCGACTTCACCGTCTCGGGACGCGCCTGCACGATGTAGAGCTTGCCGGTGACGCCGTCCTTCGCCCACTCGATGTCCATCGGGCGGTCGTAGTGCTGCTCGATCACGAGCGACTGCTTCGCGAGCTCATGCACGTCTGCGTCGGAGATGCAGAACCGCGCGCGATCGGCGGCCGGCGTGTCCTCGACGCGCACGCGCTCGCCGGGCTTGTCCGAATACACCATGCGCTGCTGCTTGGCGCCGATCTGCCGGCGCAGGATCGCGGGCTTGCCTGCCTTCAGCGACGGCTTGTAGACATAGAATTCGTCGGGATTCACCGCGCCCTGCACGACCATTTCGCCGAGGCCGTAACTGCCGGTGACGAACACCGCGTCGCGGAAGCCCGATTCGGTGTCGAGCGTGAAGAGCACGCCCGACGCACCGACGTCCGATCGCACCATCAACTGCACGCCGGCGGACAGGAACACGTCCTCGTGCTTGAAGCCGTGGTGCACGCGA
>DAIOWG010000149.1:0-7325 GCA_036758645.1 Dokdonella sp.
GCCGCTTCCAGCGCATGCAGGGCAGGAACGTGCTGCAGCCGATGGGCTGGGACGCATTCGGGCTGCCGGCCGAGAACGCGGCGATCAAGAACCATACGGCGCCCGCGACGTGGACCTACGCGAACATCGAGCACATGCGCGCGCAGTTGCAGGCGATGGGTTACGCGATCGACTGGTCGCGCGAGTTCGCGACCTGCCGCCCCGAGTACTACGTGCACGAGCAGCGCATGTTCGTGCGCCTGTTCCGCAAGGGCCTTGCGTACCGCAAGCAGTCGGTCGTGAACTGGGACCCGGTCGACCAGACCGTGCTCGCGAACGAGCAGGTCATCGACGGGCGTGGCTGGCGCACCGGCGCGATCGTCGAGAAGCGTGAAATCCCGCAGTGGTTCCTCAAGATCACCGACTACGCGCAGGAACTGCTCGACGGGCTCGACCGCCTGCCGGGCTGGCCCGACGCCGTCAAGACGATGCAGCGCAACTGGATCGGCCGCTCGGAAGGCCTCGAGATCGCGTTCGCGGTCGAGGGCGAATCCGTACCGCTGACCGTGTTCACGACGCGTCCGGACACGTTGATGGGCGTGACCTACCTCGCGATCGCGGCCGAGCATCCGCTCGCGCAGAAGGCGGCCGCGACGCGTCCGCTGGTCGCAGCCTTCATCGAGGAATGCCGCCACGGTGGTACCGCGCAGGCAGACATCGAGACCGCCGAGAAGAAGGGCATCGATACCGGGCTCAGCGCGATCCATCCGGTCACGGGCGAGCGCATCCCGGTGTGGATCGCGAACTTCGTGCTGATGGGTTACGGCACCGGTGCGGTGATGGCGGTGCCTGCGCACGACCAGCGCGACTGGGAGTTCGCGACGCGCTACGACCTCTTCATCAAGATGGTCATCGTCAGCGACGCGGTGCGCGACGCGATCGCCGAACTCGGCCGCGATGCCGCGCGCAATCCCGATCCGATGACGGCCGCGCTCGGCGAGAGCCGCGCGATCGATCCGTACGAGCCGACCGCCGCGCTCGGCATCCTCGAGCAGTTCGAGCGCGACATCGTCGAGAAGGGCGCCTACACCGAATACGGCACGCTGGTGAACTCCGGCGACTACGACGGCCTCGATTTCCGCGGCGCGTTCGATGCACTGGCGGCTCGGTTCGAACGCGACGGCAGCGGCGCGCGCCGCGTGAACTGGCGCCTGCGCGACTGGGGCGTGTCGCGCCAGCGCTACTGGGGCTGTCCGATCCCGATCATCTACTGCGCGGCCTGTGGCGCGGTGCCGGTGCCCGAAGACCAGTTGCCGGTGCGGCTGCCCGAAGACGTCGCGTTCTCCGGCGTGAAGTCGCCGATCAAGGCCGATCCGGATTGGCGCAGGACGAGCTGCCCGCAGTGCGGCGGACCGGCCGAACGCGAGACCGACACGTTCGACACGTTCATGGAATCGAGCTGGTATTACGCGCGTTACACATCGCCCGGCGCGACCGACATGGTCGATGCGCGCGCGAACCACTGGCTGCCGGTCGACCAGTACATCGGCGGCATCGAGCACGCGATCCTGCACCTGCTGTACTTCCGCTTCTTCCACAAGCTGATGCGCGACGCGGGGCTGGTCGCGAGCGACGAGCCCGCGACCAACCTGCTGTGCCAGGGGATGGTGATCGCGGACACGTTCTATCGCGAATCGGCGACCGGCCATCGCGAATGGTTCAATCCCGCCGACGTTGAAGTGCGCCGCGACGAGAAGGGACGCGGCATCGGAGCGGTCCTCAAGACCGATGGCCAGCCGGTCGAGATCGGCGGCACCGAGAAGATGTCGAAGGCCAAGAACAACGGCGTCGATCCGCAGACGATGGTGGCGCGATACGGCGCCGACACCGTGCGGCTGTTCTCGATGTTCGCGGCGCCACCCGAGCAGTCGCTGGAATGGAACGAGGCCGGGGTCGAGGGCATGGCGCGGTTCCTGCGCCGCTTCTGGCGCGAGGTCACCACGCACGCGGCCGGGCCGGATCACGAAATGGTCGAATCCGCGCGCCTCGACGCGGGCCAGAAGGCGCTGCGCCGCCAGGTGCACGAGACGATCCAGAAGGTTTCGGACGACCTCGGTCGCCGCTACGCATTCAATACCGCGATCGCCGCGCTGATGGAACTGCTGAACGCGGTCGGCCGCTTCGATGACCGCAGTGAACAGGGTCGTGCGGTCCGCCACGAGGCGCTCGAAACGATGGTGCTGCTGCTGAACCCGGTCACGCCGCACGCCTGCCATGCGCTGTGGCAAGTGCTCGGCCACGCCGAGACGCTGGTCGACGACGTGCCGTGGCCGAAGGTCGACGCGGCCGCGCTCGAGCGCGACGCGCTCCGGCTCGCGGTGCAGGTCAACGGCAAGCTGCGTGCGACGATCGACGTGCCGGTCGGCGCGGATCGCGAGCAGGTCGAACGCCAGGCGCTGTCGGAACCGAAGGTCGCCGAGTTCGTCGGCACGCAGGTGCCGAAGAAGATCATCGTGGTGCCCGGAAAGATCGTGAACATCGTGGTCTGAACGCGTGCTTGCTTCGTCGCGGTAGCGCCGGGATGCACGATGCCGTTGCGTGATGCGGTCGCAACGGAGCATCGCCCGCGCGGTGCCCCGATCACGTGCTTCGTCGCTGCGGCAGGCGCGCCCTCGCCGCCCGATTGATTACACTTCGCCGATGCCCCAGGTACCGATCCTCTACAGCAATCGCGAGTCCGGCCACAGCTACAAGGTCGCGCTCGCACTGCGCCTGATGGCGGTGCCGTTCGAGCAGCGGCCAGTCGACCTCAACCTGCCTCGCGAAAGGCGCGACGCGGATTTTCGCGCGGCCTCGCTGTTCGGGGAGGTGCCGGTGCTCGTCGACGAGGACGGTCTCGCTGTCTGTCAGTCGAACGTGATCCTCGACCATCTCGCCCGCCGCTACGGCAAGCTCGATGGCCGCACGCCGGCCGAACGCACGCGCGTGCGCGAATGGCTCGCGTGGGAGGCGAACCGGCTCGCGATGAGCTTCCCTCACCTGCGTTTCTCGCGGCGATTCACGCCGGCCGGCAGCGCGCTCGAAGCCTGGTGGACTTCGCGCATGCAGGCCGATTTCGACCGCCTCGACGCGCACCTGCGGACGCACGACTTCATGCTCGGCGAGCGCGTGACGATTGCCGATGCGAGTTGCTGCGGCTACCTGTTCTGGCTCGACCAGGGCGACGTGGATCCGGCGCCCTGGCCCGCGATCATGGCCTGGCTCGACCGCGTCCGCTCGCTGCCGGGGTGGAAGGCCCCGTATGATCTGCTGGCCGAGACGCCCCCGATCGCGAGCGGAACCCGCACATGACCTTGCACCGAATCCTGCCCGTCTTCGCCCTGGCCACGCTGATTGCGGGCTGCGGCTTCCACCTGCGTCGCGAGGCGAACCTGCCGGCCTCGATGCAGCGGCTCCTCATCGAGATCGGCGATCGTTCGGGCGCGCTCGCGCGCGATCTCTCGGCCGCGATCGAGCGCTCCGGCGCTGACGTGGTGTCGGCGCCGGGCGCCGGCATCGCAGTCATGAAGATACCGGCCAATCGCGTGACCTCCGACGTGCTCTCGGTCGGCGGCAACGCGCGCGCGACCGAATATACGCTGCGCCACCACGTCGAGTTCGAGGTTCGCGACGACGCGGGCGCCGTGCTGATGCCGATGCAGGTGATCGAACTCACGCGCGAGTTCACGTTCGACGCGAGCCAGGCGCTCGGCGTCGCGTCCGAAACCGACCTGCTGACGAAGGAACTCGAGCGCGACATGGTGCAGGCGATCATGCGCAGGCTCGAGGCGATCGGCGGAACGCTGCCGTAGCGCGCGATGACGACCGATCTGCCGGCCTTCCGCAAGCAGCTCGCCGCGACGGAGCTCGCGCCCGCATGGCTGCTGGCCGGGGCCGAGCACCTGCTCGTGATCGAAGCCGCCGATGCGCTGCGCGCGCGTGCGCGCGAGCTCGGCTTCGACGAGCGCATCGTGTTCGACGTCGATGCGCATTTCGACTGGAACCAGCTCGGTGACGCGGGGCGTTCGATGTCGCTGTTCGCGAGTCGCAAGCTCATCGACCTGCGCCTGCCGACGGGGCGTCCCGGCAAGGACGGCAGTGCCGCGCTGGTCGCGTGGTGCGCGTCGCCGCCGCCGGACACCGTGCTGCTGGTCACCGCGCATGACTGGAGCCGCAAGCACGAGGGCGCGTGGTCGAATGCGATCGAGCGCACCGGATCCGTGGTCGTGCTGTGGCCGATGAAGCCGGAAGACCTGCCGGCCTGGATCGGCGCGCGCATGGCCAGCCGTGGACTCGATGCGACGCCGGATGCGATCGCGCTGCTGGCCGCGCGCGTCGAAGGCAACCTGCTCGCCGCGGCGCAGGAAGTGGACAAGCTCGCGTTGCTGCACGCAGGCCAGCGGCTGGATGCCGAGACGCTGGAAGCCAGCGTTGCCGACGACGCGCGCTACGACGTGTTCCGGCTCACCGACTCGGCGCTCGGCGGCGATGCCGCGCGCGCGCTGCATATCGTCTCGGGCCTGCGTTCGGAAGGCGAGGAACTGATCCCGATGCTCGGCTGGCTGCTGCTGCAGCTGCGCATGCTGGCGCGGATCGCATCCGCGCCGAACCCGGATTCGGCGCTGCGTAGCGAACGCATCTGGCCCGCGGGGCGCGAATCGCTGATCCGGCGTGCGCTCAAGGGCGGCGACCGCGCACACTGGGAACGCTGCGTGCAGCAGGCCGGCTGCATCGACCGCATCGTGAAGGGGCGCGCCGATGGCGATGCCTGGCGGGAACTCGAACGGCTGATCGCGGCGATTTCGGCGCCGCGGCGCGCTGCGGCGCTGATCGCATGACGCGCGCGAGTCGCCACCGCCGCGCCGCGGCGACGGCGGTGAAGGCACGGCGATGACGCGGCCGCTCGCGATCCTCGGCGGAACCTTCGACCCGATCCACAACGCACATCTGCGCGTCGCGTGGGAGGCGTCCGAGGCGCTCGACGCGGACGTGCGCCTGCTGCCTGCGAGCGTGCCTCCGCATCGCGAGCAGCCCTGCGCGAGCGCACGCCAGCGCGCCGCACTCGTGCGCGCGGCGCTGGTCGGGCAGCAGCGGCTGGTGCTCGATACGCGCGAACTGCAGCGCGAGGGGCCGTCCTACACGATCGACACGCTGCTCGAGCTGCGCGAGGAGATCGGCGCGCTGCGCGCGCTTGTGCTGCTGGTCGGCGCGGATGCCTTCGCGGGTCTGCCGGAATGGCATCGCTGGCGTGAGCTGTTCGACCTCGCGCATATCGGCGTGCTGACTCGCCCGGGCCACGAGGGCGGTGCGCTGCCGAACGAACTGCGCACGAAGATCGCTTCGCGCCGCTGCCGCGACGCGACCGCGATTCGGGAATCACCTTGCGGGCGCGTGCTGCAGATCGAAGTGACGCCGCTCGAGATCTCCGCGAGCCAGGTGCGTGCGCTGCTCGCCGCCGGCCGCGACCCGCGCTGGCTCGTGCCGGACGCGCTGTTCGCGACCGAAACCCTGCTCGCCCCGTACCGCCCGCAATCCGCGCCGTAGGAGCGCACCCTGTGCGCGATTCGCGTGGATGCGGATGCCTGCGAGCAACCGGTTCCCTGCGCGGATCGCCCACAGGGTGGGCTCCTACACCCCGTCTTGCGTAGGAGCGCACCCTGTGCGCGATTCCTCGATCGCGGGCGAACCGGGACAACCCTTGCAGATTGCCCCGGCAGGCCCGTGCGCTTGCATGGCTACAGCGAGCAGCCCTCGGGAATCGGGCCGACGCGCGACAGCGCGAGCTCGCCGGTGGTGCCTGCGTGCGCGCCACTCGTGAATGCGTAACTCATCGTCGCGGCGCCGCAGCTCTGGAACTCGATGTCCGCGGTGCCGACCTGCGCTGTCGTCGTATCGGCACCCTGGTCGAACACGCCGCCCGCGCTTTCGAAGATGCCGACGTCATCGAGACGCGTGAATCCCGGCGTCAGCGCGGCCTGCAGCGTGTACCAGTGCTGCCCCGGCGGACCTGCGTTGGGTGCCGCGTCGCCGAGGAAGGTGTACCACGCGGCGAAGAACACGTTCTGGGTGGTATTCGCGTCGAACACCAAGCCCTGGCCGCTGTTGCCGGCATCCGCCCATGCGCCCGAGAGCAGGTGGCGACCGGTCGCGCCGTTGCCGCCCTCGGGCGTGCAACTGATGTTCGCGAGCAGGCGCGACAGTTCGATCGTGCCGCTGCGGCCGTCGTCGAAATCGTACTGCAAGGTGCCCGCGTTGCAGTCCTCGAGGTGCAGCACCGCTTCGCCGACCGCGCGGGTGTCGGTGACCTGTCCGGTGTCGAACGCGCCACCCTGGGTCAGGTAGATCGGCATCGTCGCCGTATCGTCGACATCGGTCACTGTTCCCTGGATCGTGTACCAGCGCTGCCCGCCGGGTGCGGTGACATCGAACGTGAACCAGCCGCCGAACAAGAGACCGAGGCCTTCGCCGAAGATGTCGGGGTACAGCTCCATCACGAAACCCTGGCTGTCGGTTGTGGCATCCGCCCACGAACCGCTGATGCCGTGCTGGTCGAGGTGGAACCCGGCCGGTTGCGTGCCCTCCACGACGATCGTGCCGCGCATGCCCATGCCTGCGTGCGCCTGGCACTCGTAGCCGAAGCTGCCGGCGGTATCGAACGTGACGGTCGAGGACCACAATTCGCCACTCGGCGCGCCGTTGCCGCCGTCGGCATCGCAGCCGCGCGCGCAACGGAACGAGCCGTCATCGGCATACACGTTGTGCACGCCGCCCTTGTTCACGAAGGTGACCGTGTCGCCGACCGCGATCGTGAGCTGGGCCGGCGTGAAACTCATGAGCGGGTACTCGTATTCACCGCCGCCGGTGGTGCCACCGACGTCGACGCGATGGTCCGCTGCCCACGCGCTCGAGGCCAACGGCAGGAGCAGGAGGGCAGGCCAGGTCTTGACGGCATTGGTTCGCATGTTCGTCTCCGGTCGGCAGGGATGTACGCGGCATGCGACGGGACGTTGCGCGCGCCAGTGGCGGCGCGTGCATGCATGCATCGACGTACTCGTGCCATGGGTGCCGCCAGCGCGCGCGAAGGTTGCGCGCGCCGGGCACATCGCTTGGCCGAGCGCAGCGCCGCATGCAATCTTCGCGTTCGCGCCGAGCGCAGCCAGCCGCAGCGCGCGAAGTCGAAGCGCCCGCGTGCGACGTTGCGGCGGACGGGCCCTTCGACGCCGGCCTTAGGCCGCAGCACCGCAGGGTGCGAAGTCGAAGCGCCGCGCGTCGGCGGCGCGGGAGGGAAGCCGCTACGGGTTCAGCGG
>DAIOWG010000150.1:0-7323 GCA_036758645.1 Dokdonella sp.
CCGGTGCACGCGAGCGCGACTTCCGCGTACACGGGCGGGTATGCAATCGCGATCGCCGTGATGCACGCCGCCACCAGGCATGCGTCGAGTTGCCAGCGCGAGGGGAAGGCGCGGAGCCGGTAGAACAGGATGCCGAGCGCGAAAAAAGGGATGTGGCGCAGGATCAGCAGTTCGCGCACGGTGTAGGAGAAATGTCGATCGTACTTCGTCGCGAGGCCGTAGCCGATGGCGAGCAGCAGCCAGCCGGCGATGATCCAGCGGATTCGGCCGAGCAGGCCCAGACCGAACCACGCGAGCATCTGCAGGTAGAAGAACAGTTCCACCTGCAGCGTCCAGTACGAGCCGTCGATGTGCTCGGCGCCGAGCAGCTGCTGCACCATCGTGAAGTCGAGCAGCACGTCGGCGAGCGGCAGGCGCTGCGACGACATCCCGATCGTGTAGACGAACGCCGCGCTGGTGAGGATCGCGACCCAGTACGCCGGGAACAGCCGAGAGAAGCGCGACACGACGAAATCCATCGCGGTGCGCGTGCGTTCGAGCGTCATGAAGATCACGAAGCCGCTGATCAGGAAGAACAGATGCACGCCGTAGTTGCCGAACGCAAACGACGGCGGCGGCTCGCCGAGATGGCCGTGCAGTTCGCCGTACAGCGTCGTGTAGTGGAACGCGACCACCGCGAGCGCGGCGAGGCCGCGCAGCGCATCGAGCTCGACCACGCGCGAAGCTGCAGGTCCAGTGGTATCCACGCGCCCATTCCCCCTGCCCGCGCAGCGGGCGCCACATGATACGCCCGACGCGCACCGACGGATCGCCCGGTCCGCGACGGCGGCGGCCTTGCCGCAGCGCCTCCCCATGGATCGATCCGGCACGCCGTGCGGACGCCCGCGTGGCCTACAATCGCTGACCGCACCGTCGTCGCGACCGCATGCGCATCCTCGTCGTCACCTCGCAGTTTCCGCTGGCCGGCGAACCGAACCGCGGGCGCCCGCTGCTGCAGACGGTGCGCGAACTCGCGCGACTGGCCGAGGTGAAAGTGCTGAGTCCGGTCGCGACCTATCCGCGCTGGGCGCGGCCGCGCAGCTACCTGTTCCGCCCTGCCGCGCCGACTGACGCGTTCGACGGCTTCGGCGTCGAGTACGTGACCTATCCCGCGCTGCCCGCGTTGACGCGGCCATTCAATGGCTGGTCCTGCGCACGCGCGCTGCAGTCGCCGGCCGCGACGTTCGCGCCCGACCTCGTCCTCGCGTGGTGGCTGTATCCCGATGCGTTCGGCGCGCGCCTCGTCGCGCGCCGGCTCGGCGTGCCGTTCGTCGCGGGCGCGCGCGGCTCGGACCTGCGCGTGCGCGATGCGTTGAGCCGCCGCCTCACGGTACCCGTCGTGCGCGCGGCCGATCGGTTGCTCGTCGTCAGCGCGGATCTCGGCCGCGTGGCCGAACGGGAATACGGCGCCGATCCTGCGCGCGTGCGCGTGATCGCGAACGGCTGCGATGCGGCCATCTTCCGGCGGCGCGAACGCTCGGCCACGCGCGATGCGCTCGGCATCGCGCCGGATGCCGAGGTCGTCCTGTATGTCGGCCGCCTCGTCGTCGAGAAGGGACTGCGCGAGCTCGTCGATGCGGTGCGCGCGCTGCGCGCGGCGCGGCCGCGCCTCGAACTCGTGCTCGTGGGCGATGGCCCGATGCGCCCCGCGCTCGCGGCTTTCGCGGCGGACCCCGCCTCCGGCCTGCGCCTGGCGGGCGCGCAGCCGGCCGGCCGCGTCGCCGAGTGGATGGCCGCGTCCGACCTCGTTGCGCTGCCGAGCTGGTCCGAAGGCCATCCGAACGTGCTGGTCGAGGCACTTGCCTGCGGTCGGCCGGTACTTTCCTGTCCGGTCGGTGGCGTGCCAGAGGTCGTCGACGAAGACGCCGGCGTGCTGGTGCCGCCGCGCGATGCCGCGGCGCTCGCGCGCGGCATCGATGCGGTGCTCGCACGCGACTGGGACGAAGCGGCGCTGTCCACGCGCCACTCGCGCGGCTGGAACGAGGTCGCGGCGGATACGATGACGGCCTGCCGCGAGGCGCTCGCGGACCATCCGACGGTGCGCACGAATGCGCGCCGGGCGACCCAGGGGGAGTAGCCGACGTGTGCGGAATTGCAGGTTTCAGCGGACCCGACGTGCGCGCCGACGACGCGCGTCCGGTACTCGAACGCATGATCCACACGCTGCACCACCGCGGCCCGGACGGGTATGGCTACCACGCGGCGGACGGCATCGGGCTCGCGCATGCGCGGCTTTCGATCATCGACCTCGCGACGGGCGACCAGCCGATCCACAACGAACGCCGCGACGTCTGGACGGTGTTCAACGGCGAGATCTTCAACTACGTGGAGCTGCGAGCCGAACTCGTCGCGCAGGGACGTTGCTTCTACACGCAGTCCGACACCGAAGTCATCGTGCACCTGTACGATCGGTACGGTGATCGCTTCGTCGAGCACCTCAATGGCCAGTTCGCGATCGCGCTGTGGGACGCGCGGCGCCGTCGACTTGTGCTCGCGCGTGATCGCGCCGGCATCCGCCCGCTGTTCCATGCGCGCGCACGCGGCCGGGTCTGGTTCGCATCGGAGATCAAGGCGCTGCTCGCGGCGGTGCCCGAACGCGCGCGGCTGTCGCCGATCGGCGTGGTCGAGTCGCTCGGCCTGTGGGCGCCCGCCGATCCGGACA
This sequence comes from Dokdonella sp., assembly GCA_036758645.1. Lineage (GTDB taxonomy): Bacteria > Pseudomonadota > Gammaproteobacteria > Xanthomonadales > Rhodanobacteraceae > Dokdonella_A. Next base: position 2,702 of record DAIOWG010000150.1, read on the forward strand.
CCGCGTTCGAAGGGATTGCGAGCCTGCCACCGGGCCACCTGCTCGCGATCGAGTCGGACGGCAGCGAAACGCTGACGCAATACTGGGACTGGGACTTCCCCGCGCAAGGATCGCCGTGCGCATTCGCATCGATCGAGCAGGCGACCGCGCAACTGCGCGAATTGCTGGTCGACGCGGTACGTCTGCAGCTGCGCGCCGACGTTCCGGTTGGCGCCTACCTCAGCGGCGGGCTCGATTCTTCCGGCATCGTCGCGATCATCCGCGGCTTCACCGACACCCCGGTGCGCACGTTCTCGGTCGCGTTCGAGGACGCGGAGTTCGACGAGAGCGAACACCAGCAGGCCATGGTGCGCCACCTGGGCACCGACCATACGACGCTGCGAGTCACTCGCCGGCAGATCGGCGAGGCGTTTCCGCGCCTCGTGCGGCATGCGGAAACACCGGTGCTGCGCACCGCGCCGGTGCCGATGATGCTGCTGTCGGCGAGCGTGCGCGAGCACGGCTACAAGGTGGTCCTGACCGGCGAAGGCGCCGACGAGGTGTTCGGCGGCTACGACCTGTTCAAGGAAGCCAAGGTGCGCCGCTTCTGGGCGCGCCAGCCGGGCTCGACGCTTCGTCCGAAACTGCTCGGACGGCTGTACGGCTACCTCGGCAACTCGCCGGTGCGGAATCCCGCGTTCGCGCAGTCGTTCTTCGGCCAGGGCATGGACTACCTCGAGCGTCCCGTGTTCGCGCACGTGCCGCGCTGGGCCACCTCGCAGCGCGCACTCGCGTTCCTCTCGCCCGAGATGCGCGCGGCGGTCGGCGAATGGGATGCGCCTTCGTGGTACGAGCGGCGCCTGCCGCCGTCGATCATGTCGTGGGGACCGCTCGCGCGCGACCAGTACGTCGAAGCGAAGTCGCTGCTGGCCGCGTACCTGCTCGCCGCGCAGGGCGATCGCGTCGCTGCGGCGAATTCCATCGAGGGCCGCGTGCCCTACCTCGACCATCGCGTGATCGAGTTCGGCAACCGCCTTCCCGAGCATTGGAAGATCCGCGGGCTGACCGAGAAATACCTGTTGCGGCGCGCGCTTGCGGACCTGCTGCCGGCCGACATCGTCACGCGTACCAAGCAACCGTACCGCGCGCCCGACAGCGCGAGCTTCTTCTTCGACGGCAAGGCGCTCGACTTCGTCGACGACCTGCTCGGCGCCGAACGGCTGCGCAAGGCCGGATATTTCGATGCAGCCGCGGTTGGTCGACTCGTGGACAAGTGCCGCGGCGGCAAGGCCACGGGGTTCGCAGACAACCAGGCCTTCGTCGGGATCCTTTCGACGATGTTGCTCGACGAGACCTTCGTGCGCGCGCCGTTGTAGGCGAGGCGCAGCCGCGGGTGCACGCGGCGATCTCGTCGTGCCAGGTGGATGGGCCATTGCGTCGGTTCACCGGTCGCGTTGCGCGCTCCTGCAGCGGTGACGACTTCTCCTGCAGGGTCGCGCCAGGCCCATTGCGCTTTCCACCGCGTCGGCTACCTTTGCGCTTCCGCAATGCAGGGGTGGGAACATGTCCGCACGGGTGCTGGCCGCGATCGCTGTGATGGGTCTGCTGGGATGGTCCGGTCCGCAGGCGCGCGCCGACGAGACCTTCGCGCGCGACCCCGCGCAGGCGGTCGATGCGGCCTACGGCGCGAAGATCGCCAAGTACACGACCGATCCGTCGTTCAATACGCCTCTCACCGACTACCTGCCGGCGTCGGCGACGGTGCCGACGCCTGAAGTGGTGCTCGGCACCATCGCCGGCGCCCCGGACCATTTGCCGTATGCGAGCGACGTGCATCGCTACTTCCGCCTGCTCGCACAGGCGACTCCGCGTGTTCGGGTGGTGTCGATCGGCCACAGCGAGGAAGGACGCGAGATGATCGCGGTCGCGATCGCCGACGAGAAGCTGCTGGACGGCCTCGACGCCAATCGCGCGCGTCTCGCGCAACTCGCCGATCCACGCACGCTCGGGCTCGACGATGCGAAGGCCGAAGCACTGATCGCGCAGACGGTGCCGGTCTACTACATCACGGGCACCATGCACTCGACCGAGACGGGTGCGCCGACCTCGCTGATGGAGCTCGCGTACCGGCTCGCGGTGGACGATGCGCCTTACATCAAGCGCATCCGTTCGCGCCTGATCACGCTGATCACGCCGGTGGTCGAGGTCGATGGACGCGAACGCATGGTCGACCTCTACCGCTGGCACAAGGCGAACCCGGGCAAGCAGTACCCGCGCCTGATCTACTGGGGCCACTACGTCGCGCACGACAACAACCGCGATGCGATGGCGCTGACCCTGAACCTCAGTCGCAACGTGCTCGACACCTACCTCGGATGGCATGCGCAGGTGCTGCACGACCTGCACGAGTCGGTGCCGTTCCTCTACGACAACACGGTCGGCGACGGGCCGTACAACGCGTGGATCGATCCGATCCTGGTCTCCGAATGGCAGCAGCTCGGCTGGAACAACGTCGAGCGGATGACACGTCTGGGCCTGCCTGGCGTGTTCACGCATGGGGGCTTCGACACCTGGAGCCCGGGCTACATGATGTTCATGGCCGCGATGCACAACGGCATCAGTCGCCTGTACGAGACCTACGGCAACGCGGGCGCCGACACGCTCGAACGCATCCTCGAGCCGGACGAGTACGCGCGCACGTGGTATCGGCCCAATCCCCCGCTGCCGAAGGTGCTCTGGTCGCAGCGCAACAACAACAACTACACGCAGACCGGCCTGTTGACCGCGCTCGACTACTTCGCGGAGAACCGCGCGACGTTCCTGCGCAATTTCTGGCAGAAGGGGAAGCGCTCGATCGGCAAGCCGCAGGCGAACGGTCCGGCGGCCTACGTCTTCACGTCCGACGACGCGCGCAAGGGCGCGCAAGCCGAGCTGCTGCGCGTGCTTCGCGCGCAGCACGTCGAGGTCGGGCGCGCGCAGCGTGCGTTCACGGTGAAGGTGCCGATGTTCGACGACGCCAGGGCGAAGAAGGACGAGCTGGACGAGAAGGACCAGGATGCGGGCAAGGTGCAACCGCCATTGCGACCGCGGCAGGTCTCGCGCAGGTTTCCGGCCGGCAGCTGGATCGTGCGGATGGACCAGCCATATTCGCGCATCGCCGACACCTTGCTCGACCGCCAGTACTGGGCGCCGGACGACCCGCAGAAGCGCGCCTATGACGACACCGGTTGGTCGCTCGGCGATGCGTTCGGCGTCGATGTCGCACGCGTCAGCGATGCGGCCGTGCTCGAGGTGCCACTGCAGAGCGTCGACAGGATCGACGCACCACGCTTCGAACCCGCCGCGCTCGGCGTGAAGGAGAAGATGCCGCGCATCGCGCTGATGCACACCTGGCTGTCGACGCAGACCGAAGGCTGGTGGCGCATGGCTCTGGACCGGCTCGGCGTGAAGTACGACTACATCAGCACGCAGGACGTCGCGAAGGACGGGAACATGCGCGGTAAGTACGACGTGATCCTGTTCGCACCCGTCGGCGTGCGCGACCGGCGCGCGATCGTCGACGGCCTGCCGATGTACGGCAACGCACTGCCCTGGGAGACCACCGAACTCACGCCGAATCTCGGCCGCATCGACTCGACGCCCGACATGCGACCGGGTCTCGGCGCAGTCGGCGTCGACAACCTCAAGCGTTTCGTCGCCGCCGGCGGGCTGCTGGTCGCCTCGGAAGACACCGCCGAGTTCGCGATCGAGCAGGGTCTCGCGCCTGGTGTATCGGTGACACCGAAGAAGGCGCTGCGCGTGGTCGGCAGCATCCTCGGCGCAGTGCGCGTCGACAAGGACAGTCCGATCACGCGTGGCTACGAGTCGCCGTTCGCGCTGTACAGCAGTGAGGGCCTGTCGTTCCGCCTGAGCCAGCTGGTGGGCGGCGATGGCGACCTGCCGAACGCGAAGGATTACAAGCGGCCGACCGGCCGCGGCGGCCCGCACGATCCGGACGCGCCTGAGACCCGCGCCTTTGACGAACCTCTGCCGTTGCCCTCGCCGAAGGCCTGGGAGGCGCTGGAGTTGAACGTCGAGCAGGCGCGCAACAACCCCCGCGTGATTCCTGCGGAGATGCGGCCCAGGGCGATCGTCCGCTGGGCCGACGTGGACGAACTGCTCGTCTCCGGACTGCTGGACAATGGCAAGGAGATGGCCGGACGCGCCGCGGTCGTCGATGCGCGTTACGGGCGGGGCCATGTCCTGCTGTTCGCGAACAACCCGGTCTGGCGAGGCGCGACGATCGGCAGTTATGCGTTGTTGCTCAATGCGATTGCGCACCACGACCGGTTGTGAGAGGCCCCGTCGAGCGCTGTCGCGCTCGCGTGGCCGATCCTGGGCGGCTCGCATTGCGGAGCGACCTGCGTTCTCCTGCGGGTGTTGCGCAGCTGCGGTCATCGAAGCGGCGAAATCCGCTGGCGCCGCATTCGTCCGGCGCGGCGGTCGCAGCTCCGCGGCTGGCGCGGCTGAAGTCGCCGCAAGACCTGGTGGCTCCGACCCGTGCAGCAGGACCGCAGCCGCGCCGTTCTTAACGGGCGAGGAGTTCGATGCGCAGCAGCTTGCCATCTGCCGTGAGCACATCGGCGGAAAGAAGGTTATCGCAC
>DAIOWG010000151.1:0-7263 GCA_036758645.1 Dokdonella sp.
CCTTCGCGACCGCGGTCGTCACCTCGGCGATGTTGCGCACCTGCGAGGTCAGGTTCGAGGCCATCGCGTTGACCGAGTCGGTCAGGTCCTTCCAGGTACCCGCGACGCCGGGCACGATCGCCTGGCCGCCGAGCTTGCCTTCGGTACCGACTTCGCGCGCGACGCGCGTGACCTCGGAGGCGAAGCCGCGCAGCTGGTCGACCATCGTGTTGATCGCCTGCTTGAGCTGCAGGATCTCGCCGCGCACGTCGACCGTGATCTTGCGCGAAAGATCGCCGTTGGCGACCGCAATCGTGACCTCGGCGATGTTGCGCACCTGAGCGGTCAGGTTGCTGGCCATCTGGTTGACCGAGTCGGTCAGGTCCTTCCAGACGCCCGACACGCCCTTGGCCTGCGCCTGGCCGCCGAGCAGGCCTTCGGTGCCGACCTCGCGCGCGACGCGCGTGACCTCGAAGCTGAATTCGGTCATCTGCCCGAGCATGCGGTTGACGATCGTCGCGGCGCGCAGGAATTCGCCCTTCAGCGGCCGGCCGTCCGATTCGAGCGGCACGGTGCGCGTGAGATCGCCCTTGGCCACGCTCGCCATCGCCTCGGTCATCGTCTCGATCGGCAGGATCAGGTCGTCGATCAGCGCATTGACCGACTGCTCCATGCCGGCCCACGCACCTTCGCGGTTCGCCGGCCGCAGGCGCTGGCGCGTGTGACCCTGGCGGCCGACCTGCTCGCCGACGCGCGCGAGGTCGTCGGCGAGGCGCCGGTTGTGCGAGGCGATCTCGTTGAACACGGCTGCGAGCTTGCCCGGCATGCCTTCCCAGTGGGTCGGCAGCCGCTCCCTGAAGTTGCCTTCGCTCATCGCGTGCATCGCCTCGAGCAGTTGCTCGAGCGGCTCCGCCGCCGCGCGGCGCACGCGCTTTTCCCTGGTCGTCGGCACCTCGACACCCTCCCCTTGTTGGACGCCCATACCGCGAGCGCGCGTTCGCGCGCCTTCACGGCTCCCCATATACACTCAACGGCCCGCGAGGAGCGAATCGATGGCTGAAACCGTAGGCAGCGTGTTGATCGTCGACGACAACGCCGAGTTCCAGGCCTCGGTGGCGGACCTCGCCGCGCTCGCGAACTGCAAGGTCAGCCGCGCGGGCAGCCTCGGCGAGGCGCGACGGATCGCGCGCGACGCGCGCTTCGACCTGGTCGTGCTCGACCTCGACCTGCCCGACGGCAACGGCCTCGACCTGTTCGACGAAGTCGACCTCGCCACGCTCGGCGAGATCGCGATCGTGACCGGCCATCCGAGCGTGGATTCGGCGATCCGCGCGGTGCGCCTGCCGATCGTCGATTACCTCGTCAAGCCGCTCGAACCCGGCGCGCTGGCGCGCCTGTTCGAGCGAGCGCGCCTGCACGCGCGCAGCTACCCCGCCGGCGCCGGCGGCGAGTTCAGCGGCATGATCGGCGCGACGCCGCAGATGAAGCAGTTGTTCGAGCGCATCGACCGCGTCGCGCGCCACGACATGACGGTGTTCATCCACGGCGAGAGCGGTACCGGCAAGGAACTCGTCGCGCGCGCCGTGCACGAGCGCAGCGGGCGTCGTGGCGCGTTCGTCGCGCTCAACTGCGGCGCGGTCGCGCCGGACCTGCTCAGCAGCCAGCTGTTCGGCCACGAGCGCGGCGCGTTCACCGGCGCGGCGCAGGCGCATGCGGGCTTCTTCGAGCGCGCCGAAGGCGGCACGCTGTTCCTCGACGAGATCACCGAGATGCCGGCGACGCTGCAGGTCTACCTGCTGCGCGTGCTCGAGAGCCGCACCGTCACGCGCGTCGGCGGCACCAGCGAGGTGCCGGTCGACGTGCGCGTGATCGCGGCGACCAACCGCGATCCCGCCACCGCGGTCGCCGACGGCACGCTGCGCGCCGACCTCTACTACCGGCTGGCCGATTTCCCGATCGAACTGCCGCCGCTGCGCGAACGCCGCGGTGACATCGCGCCGCTCGCGCAGCGTTTCCTCGACCGCCTCAACGAACGTTACGGCACCCACCACTACCTCACCGCCGAGGTGCTGCGCGAATGGCTCGCGCGCGACTGGCCCGGCAACGTGCGCGAGCTGCGCCACGTGGTGCAGCGCGCCTACGTGCTCGCGAGCGGCGATGCGATCGGCAGTGCCGGGGCTGCCGCGCCGGCGCGCCCGGCAGCCGCGCGCGCCGACGGCGCGGTCACGTTCCAGGTCGGCATGAGCTTCGAGGAAATCGAGCGCGAGATGCTGCTGCGCACGCTCGCCGAATACGGCAACAACAAGCGCCAGGCCGCACGCGTGCTCGGCATCACGCCCAAAACGATCTACAACCGGTTGCTGCGCTACCGCGAACAGGGGCTGATCGGCGACGAATTGCTCGGCAGCGCGGACGACGCCGACGATTGAACGGCGGCCCTCGCCGGCGACGCGATGCGGGCAGGCGCGTCGCGGCAAGGCGGCTCAGGCTCCGATGCGCGACGCGGCCGACAGGGCCTCCAGCAGGCGTGCGGTCGTGACCGGCCGGATCAGGCAGTCGTCGAAGCCCGCGGCCTTCGCAGCCGCGATGTCGATGTCCTCGCTCGCGCCGATCGCGATCATGCGTGGCCGCGGCACTGCGCCGATGCGATCGACTTCGCGCAGCACGTCGTAGCCCGTGAGCGGCGCGGGCAGGTCGAGATCGCACACCAGCACGGTCGGCGTGCCCTGCGCGAGCAGACGCAGTCCTTCGATGCCTGCGCGTGCGACGCCGACCACCGCGCCGCACTGTTCGAGTTGCGCGGCGAACTGCGCATGCCCGAGTTCGCCGATCAGCAGCACGGTGTGGCCACGCAGATCGGTCGATGCGGACTCGTCTTCGCGCGTGGCCGGCGCCTCGCAACGCCGCGGGAGCCTGAGTTCGAACGTCGCGCCATGGCCGCTGCCTGCGCTCTCCGCGACGAGGCGACCGCCGTGCAGCGTCGCGATATGGCGCGCGGTCTGCAGGCCGAGCCCGAAACCGCCGTTTCGATGCGTGCCCGGCAACGGACCCGGCGCCGGCTCGAGCAATGCGGCGAGGCGCTCGCTGCTGAGCCCGCAACCCGAATCGGTGACGCGGATGCCGACTTCGGACTGGCCGAGGTCGAGCACGCTGACGGTGACGCGGCCGGTGTCGCGGCAGGCCTGCAGCGCATTCACGACGAGATTCGCGAGCGCCTGCCGGATGCGCACCGGATCCGCCTGCGCGAACAGCGGCTGCGACGGCAATTCGCAACCGAGTGCGACGCCGTCGGCCGCGGCGCGCGCGGCGAGGTCCTCGCAGGTCTCGCGCACGAGTTGGTCGAGCGCGACTTCGCTGTATTGCAGGTCGATCCGCCCATCCATCAGGCGCGTGACGTCGAGCAGTTCGTCGACGAGGCGCGAGAGCTGGCCGGTCTGGCGTTCGATCGTGTCGAGCGCGCGCGCGACCATGCCGGGCGCCGCGCGCGGGTGCCGCATCACCTGCACCGCCGCGGCGAGCGCCGCGAGCGGATTGCGCAGTTCATGGCTCAGCGATCCGAGGAAGCTGCCGACGCGATCCTGCGTCGACCGCAGCGCGACCTCGGCCTGCTTGCGGTCGTCGATGTCGGTGCCGCTGCCGCACCAGCCCCAGACCGACGAATCGGTTATCGACTCGCGCAGCGGATGGATGCGAAGCAGGTGCCAGCGCAACGCGCCGTCGTGCCGCTGCAGGCGCACCTCGAGCGTGAACGGGGCGGGGTCGCGCTGCGCCTCCTGCCACGCCGCCCGCGCGCGTTGCTGGTCCTCGGGCGGCATCAGGTCGATCCAGTCGACCGTCGGACGCCCGCCGTATTCACTCCAGCGATGATTGAACCAGTCGACGCTGCCGTCCGCGCGCGTGGTCCACACGAGGTCGGGCAGGTTCTCGAGCACGCTGCGCTTGCGCGCGTCACCGCGATGGCGCGCGTCGCTGAGGCGGTGCTGTGCGGTCGCGTCGACGCAGACGACCACGCAGCTGCGCACCCGACCATTCGCATCGAGCTCGGGCGTGATCGTCGCGAGCGTCCAGCACGGGCGGTCCTGCTCGTCGACCGAACGCCATTCGATCGATTCGCGGCTCCCTTCGAGCGCGCGCCGCAGCGGACGCAGCAGTGCGGCGCGCTTGGGTGCATCGAAGACTTCGGCGAGCGTCGCGGTGGTTCGGTCGCCGAGGCCGTGGCGTTCGCGCGCGGCGCGGTTCGCCCAGGTCATGCGCATCGCGCGGTCGATGCGGAACACGCGCGCCTCGCTCGCGTCGACGATCGCCCTGACGGTGTCATCGTCCGGGCCCTCGTCGTCCGGCGGATCGTTGCTCGGGCTTCGCGTCATGTCGGTGGCCAATTCACGCGGGTATTCCCGAGAGGGGTCGATTCGGATACAGGCCTCGCCCGCAGGCGTCAACCCTTCGTCCGGCTCACGCCGCGCCTGCCCTGGCACGTTCACGCTCATCGCGGGTCAGGCAGCGCCGACCGCGAACGCAGCGAAGCCCGCGCCTTCGCCGGCCCTGCGCCGCAGCTGGTGGGCACGCGTCGCGCCCGTGTTTGCGCGCACGGGCGCCGCGCCGAGCGAACGCCAGCGGCTCACGCTCGGCGGCGGGTAGTCGTTCCAGCGCGACTCGAAGCGGCCGATCGCATAGATGCCCCGCATCGGGCAGTTGCGCGCGTCGAGCAGGAACTCGACGAGGGTTCCTTCGGGTGGCAGTGCGGTCGCGGTCTTCGTCCAGTCGGCTTGCATGGTGGAACTCCTTGGATGCGGTGCACGGATCTCCCTGCAGCAAGCGTGCCGGCCCGGGAAAAGGCGGCGCGATGCGGTTTGCGCGGGCCGGCGCGCGCGTGAAAGCGTGTAAGCGTTTCCGCCGGGCGGAAAGCGTTTCCTCCCCGGCGCGACCGGCGAGGTCGCCGGATGCGCATTCGCACGGCGTTTGCCCGCTTGGCCCGGAGTTTGCTTCCAGCGATTCGCGGGACGGATTCCGCAAGGGGAAACGTGATCCGGCGGCGCTGCCGCGCACCCGGCACTGGTACCGAATGGACGAGGACGGCAGGTCACCGGACGACCTGCCGCCCCTTTCGACAACAGGAGTGCATGCATGAAGAGCAAGTCGATCGGTTCGTTGCGCGGCGACCTCGAAGTCCTCGCGAACCGCATTTCACGCGCGACGCGCGACGCGCAGGTGATGGTGTGGGTCACCGACATGGCCGAAGTGCACGCGGACCAGGACCTCGGCGTGCACGCCGCTTCGGTCAACGCGAGCTCGATCGTCGGCACCTACACGATGGGCATGGATCCGTTCGGCATCGTCGAAGACCTGCGCGAAGCACGCCGCGAACGCCTCCGCTGCGGCGTACTGGACTAGCACGCGTCCGAGCTCGGCAAGGCCCCGTGGAAGGGGCTTCAACGTCGCGGCCTGTGGGCTTCAGCACCGCGTGATGCGCGGGAGAGGCCTGCGCGCCTCCTGTCGCGGGAGGGGCTTCAGCCCCGAGCTCTTCGCTCGCCTCCACCATCCACCCGCGCCACTGCGCACCGCTACACTCCGCATCCCCGCCGGTTCCATCCACCGGCCACAGGCTGCGGACACCCCGATGATCGAACTGGTCGGCTTCGACGGCGACGACACGCTCTGGCACAGCGAGGGCTACTACCAGCACGCGGGCGCCGAGTTCGAACGCATCCTCGGCCACTGGATCGACCTCGCCGACGCCGATGCGCGCGCGCGATTGCACGAAGTCGAACGCCGCAACCTCGCGATCTTCGGCTACGGCGCGAAAGGGATGGCGCTGTCGATGGTCGAAGCCGCGATCGAACTCAGCGGCGGTCGCATCGACGCGGCCGGCATCCATCGCATCGTCACGCTCGGCAAGGACATCCTGCAGCACCCGGTCGAACTGCTGCCCGGGATCCGCGACGCCGTGCAAGCGGTGGCAGCGCGCCATCGCGTCGTGCTGATCACCAAGGGCGACCTGTTCCACCAGGAAAGCAAGGTTGCGCGCTGCGGGCTCGGCGACCTGTTCCAGCGCATCGAGATCGTGTCGGAGAAGAACACCCGCAGCTACACGCGCGTCCTTTCCGAGTTCGGCGTCGACGCAGCAGGCTTCGTGATGATCGGCAACTCGATGCGCTCGGACATCGAACCCGTCGTCGCACTCGGCGGCTGGGGCATCCACATGCCCTACCACGTCACGTGGGTGCACGAACTCGAACACAACGTCGAACGCGGGCACCCACGCGTGGTCGCGGTCGACTCGCCGGCGGGCATCGCCGACGCGCTGCACCGGATCGAAGCCGCCTCCGTGTAGGAGCGCACCCTGTGCGCGATCGCGGGTGTTCCACGACGGCGCGCAACCGATTCCCTGCGCGGATCGCCCACAGGGTGGGCTCCTGCGATCGCGTGTCGTCCATGCGGCGCTTGCGCGGCGAGCGCGCTGCTAAGCTTGGATCGCCCCCGCCACGTCCACCCCGATGAGCGACTTCAAGGTCGAGCGCCTGTTCGACAGCCGCACCGTTGCGGTGAAGGACGTGCTGTGCAGCGGCGAGTGCCGTCATCGCAGCGCGGAAGAATGCGCGTCGGCGACGCATCTGGTGTTTCCGTATCGCGGGCTGTACCTGCGCCATGTCGGCAGCGCGCAGTCGGTCGCCGATGCGAACCATGTGCTGCTGTTCAATGCCGGCGAGGGATACCAGGTCAGTCACCCCGCGAGCGGCGGCGATGCGAGCCTGGTGTTGCAGCTGTCGCAGGCGTTGCTGCATGAACTCGCGCCGCGCGCCGCGTTGCGCGAGGGTGGCGGGGTCGCGTTCAGGCGGCCATCGCTGCGCATCGATCCGCGCACGCAGGCGCTGGTGGCGCTGCTGCGCCACGGATTGCGCAACGGCGCGGTCGAACCGCTCGAGGCGGAAAGCCTTGCGCTGACGCTCGCGAGCCGCAGCCTCGGTCCACGCACGACGCATGCGGCGGGCGCCACGCATGCGGCGCGGCGACTCGTGGACCGCGCGAAGCTGCTGCTCGCGAGCGATCCGGCGCGGCGCTGGAGCCTCGCGGGGATCGCTGCCGAGATCGGCGGCTCGCCGGTCTACCTCACGCAGGCGTTCCGGGCAGTGGAGGGCTTGCCGCTGTACCGCTATCAGATGCGATTGCGGCTCGCGCGCGCGCTCGACCTCATGCCCGATTGCACGGACGTGTCGGCGCTGGCGCAGGATCTCGGATTCTCGAGCCACAGCCATTTCGCGGCGGCGCTCCGACAGGCCTACGGGC
>DAIOWG010000152.1:0-7249 GCA_036758645.1 Dokdonella sp.
TGACGAGAAGCATGTCGCTGGGCTACTGAAGGCGCACCCGAAGCTCGGCAAGGATGCGGCCGCGATCGCGAGTGCACTGCAGGATGCCTGGCGTGCGTTTCATCGCGGCGATTTCCAGGAGGCCTACGATGGTGGCACCGCACTCGGCGCGCTGGGCGCGTCGGTCGCGATCAAGGCCGGCGGCATCCACGCGGCCTACCTGCTCGATGGCGAGAAGGCGCGCATCGCGCGCTACGAGGAACTGGCCGCACTCGCCGACGCCGCGGCCGCCGCCCTGCCCGGCCTCGCGAACAGCCACTATCGCCGCGCCTTCGCGCTGGGCCGGCTGAGCCAGGCCTTGTCGATCACCAAGGCCCTCGCGCAGGGGCTTGCGGGCAAGGTCAGCGAATCGCTGACGCAAGCATTGCGGCTCGCGCCCGGACATGCCGAAGCCGAGACCGCGCTCGGCCTCTACCACGCCGAGATCGTCGGCAAGGTCGGCGGCATGCTCGCGAAGCTGACCTATGGCGCGAGCGCGGCGGAGGCGGAGAAGCACCTCGAGCTGGCGCTGAAACTGACGCCGGCCTCGCCGATCGCGTGGATCGAATACGGCAACGGCTTGCTGCTGCTGTACGGCGACCAGCGCGAAGACGAGGTGGCCGAAGCCTGGGACAAGGCCGCCAGTCTCGCACCGCGCGATGCGATGGAAGCACTCGACGCGGCCTGGGCGCGCGAGCAGCTCGAGTAACCCCTGCGACGCCCGGTCCCTGTCCGAGCCGCCCGCGCCCGACTACCATCGGGCGTTTCCACCCCGGGGAACATCGATGCGCATCCGCCTGCTCACCGCCGTGGTCGCGGCATCCCTGCTGCACCCGGCGCTCGCCGCCGAATGGGTCGTCGAAGTCCCCTACGGCAATCGCGTCGAACTCGCTCGGGCCGCAAAGCATTTCCAGCACCTCAAGGTCGACCGCGAGCGCGGCGTGTTCCGCGCGCAGGCCGACGATCACGCGATTGCGCGCCTGCAGGCGCAAGGTTTCGTCGTCGGAATCGACCTCGAGGCGAGTGCGAAGCTGCAGGCAGTGCTCGCACGCGCCGCCGAAGCGCGGCGTTCGGGCCTGCCGGTGCAGGGTCCGAACGGGTATCCGGCGATCCCGGGCTTCTCGTGCTACCGCACGGTCGAGGGCACCTACGCGACGATGGATGACCTCGCCGCTGCGCATCCCGAGCTCGTCGAGATCCACGAGATCGGACCGAGCTGGCGCAAGGAGCAGGGACTCATGGGCGGCTACGAGATGCGCGCGTTGCGCATCACGAACCTCGCGACCGCGGCGGACGATCCCGATCGTCCCGCGATGGTCGTGTTCGGATCGATCCATGCACGCGAGTACCCGCCCGCGGAGATCACGACGCGGTTCGGCGAATGGCTCGTGGACAACTACGGCACCGATCCCGAAGCGACCTGGCTGGTCGACCACAACGACTTCCGGCTCGTCCTGCAAGCCAATCCAGACGGCCGCAAGATCGCAGAAGACGGCGAGTGGTGGCGCAAGAACGTCGACGACATCGACGGGCAGTGCAGCAGTCCGTGGGGCGACGACGGCATCGACCTCAACCGCAATTTCCCGTTCCACTGGAACATCACCGGCGGCGTCGGCTCGAGCGGCGACAGCTGCGACGAAACCTATCGCGGCCCGGTTCCCGCGTCGGAGCCCGAGACCGCGAACCTGGTCGGCTATGTCGCGGGCACGTGCAATGCGGCGGGTGAATGCAGCGGCGGCGTGTTCGCCGACCGCCGCACCGGTTCGATGGCACCCGCGTCGCTGCCTGACGACGGCGGCGCGGCGCCCGACGACACGTCCGGCGTGTTCTTCGACATCCACAACGCGGCCAGCCTCGTGCTGTGGTCATGGGGTGACACCTCCGCGCCTGCGCCGAACCGCGACGGCCTGCGCCGACTCGGGCGGCGCCTCGCCGCGTACAACCAGTACGAACCGCAGCAGGCCGACGAGTTGTATCCGACCGACGGCACCACCGACGACTCGATTTACGGACTGCTCGGCGTGCCTGCCTACACGTTCGAGACCGACGACACGGACGGCTTCTTCTTCCAGGAGTGCGGTGGCCCGCAAGGCTTCGAGACGCTGACCGTGCAGAAGAACATCGACGCGTTGCGCTATGCCGCGCGCGCGCTGCACGCGCCGTACCGCCTGCCCGGCGGACCCGATGTGCGCAACCTCTCCGCGTCCGAGGTCACGCGTGGGAACGATGGCTGGCAGGTGACCGTCGGCGCGACGATCGACGACACGCGCTACCGCCAGAGCAACGGCACGGAACCGACCTACGCGATCGTGGCGGCCGATGCGTGGATCGATGGCAAACCCTGGCAGGCTGCGAACGATGCGAGTCCGCTCGCGGCCATTGACGGCGCATTCGATTCAACGACGGAACAGGTATCGGCGACGATCACGCTGCCGGCACTCGCCCCTGGCCGGCACCTGCTCTACGTGCAGGGTCGCAATGCACGCGGCGGTGGTACCGGCACGGCCGGCACGCCGAGCGCGGTGTTCATCGTCGTTCCCGAGATCGGCGACGACACGATCTTCGAGAACGGCTTCGACACACCGAAGGCGCATTGACGGCGCGAAAGCAACCCGTCGCGACACGCGGAGCTCCCGCCCGGTCGAGGGGCGGGCGCCGGCTCTACAGGTCGTCGATCTTGGCGAGCGACTGCGTGACCTCGATCTCGCTGCGCAGCGCCTGCACGAACTCCGAGCTCGCGGCCGCGGCGAATTGCTGCTGCAGCGTGTTGCGCGCGGCTTCGCGGGTTTTCTCATCGAGTCCCGCGACGGCGCCATCCTTGACGCCTTCGAGTCGAACCAGCGCGTAACTGTCGCCGCCGAGTTCGACCAGCTTGTCCACCGGCGCGCCCTGCGGATGCGGCATGCGGAACACCGCCTGGACGAGCTGGCTGTCGAGGCCCGCGGCCTGGCGGCCGATGCCCTTGTGTTCCTGCACCTCGACCGCCGCCTGCGTGGCGACGTCCGCGAGCGTCTTGCCGGCCGCAAGTTCGGCGAACAGGCGCTCCGCGCGCTGTTTCGCCTCGCGCTGGATGCGTTCGCCGATCACGCCCTCGCGCACGCGGTCGCGTACCTCGTCGAGCGGCATCGGCTTCGCCGGCTTGTGTTCGGCGAGGCGCACGACCACGACGTGGTTGCCGCCGAGGTCGATGACCTCGGAGTTGGTGTTCTGCACGAGCACCGCGTCCGAGAACGCCGCCTGCACGACACCGCGGTTGGCGAGGATGCCTTCACCCACGCCATCGCGGCTGACCATCGGCGTCGTCTTCACGACCAGGCCGAGTTCCTTGGCCGCGGTTTCGAGCGACGAGGGGTCCTCGTAGGCGAGGTCGGTCAAACGCCCGGCCTTCTCCGACCATGCGCGCTCGCGCTCACCGTCGGTGTACTCCTTCGCGAGTTCCGGTCGCACTTCCTCGAACGTGCGCGTCTTGCCGGGGCGCAGGTCGCGCAACTGGATGATGTGGTAGCCCTCGCCGCCGAGCACCGGGGCGGACACGTCGCCTTTCGCGGCGAGACCGAACAGCGCGGACTCGAATGCCTCGTCGGTGGTGCCGCGTTCGATCCATCCGAGTTCGCCGCCGAGGTTCCTGGAACCGAGGTCGGCCGAATTCTGTTTCGCGAGTTCGGCGAAGTCGCCGCCGTCGCGGATCTGCTTCTCGATCGCCTGCGCCTTCGCGAGCGCGGCGCGCTGGTCGTCGGGGCTGCCGCTGCCTTCCACCTTGACGAGGATGTGCGCGGCCTCGCGCTGCTCGCTGGTGACGAAGCGCGCCTTCTCCTTTTCATAGCGGTCCTTCAGCACGCCGTCATCGGGCGTCTGGTCGATCTCCAGCGCGGACGCGTCGAGCTCGACGTACTGCAGCGAAACCTGCTCCGGCACCATGAACTGGTCGGAATGGGCGGTGTAATACGCCTTGATGTCGTCCTCCGTGACCTCTGCATTGGAAGGCGCGGGTCGATCCAGGCGCACGACGCTGAAATCGCGTTGCTGGTCGCGCAGTCGCAGGTACTCGTCGACGTCGGCCGCGGTCACCACCGCAGTCGCGCCGACCTGCGTCGGCAGTTCGCGCATGCCGAGGTCCTGGCGCACGCGTTCCTCGAAGCCGAGCGGCGAAAGGCCGTTCGATTGCAGCGCCATGCGGTACTGCTCGGCGTTGAACACGCCGTCCACCTGGAACGCCGGGATCGCGAGGATCTCGGCGCGCACGCGCTGCGGCGCCACGACGATGCCGAGCTTCTCGTTCGCGGCAAGCAGCAGCTTCTCGTCGACGAGCTGCTTGAGCACCTGCTCGCGGATCTCGGGATTCTCGAAGTACGACGCGTCGATCTGGCCGTTGGTCATCTGCACCAGCCGCTGGCGATGCTGGTTGAAGCGTTCGCGGAATTCTTCCTGCGTGACCTCGATGTCGCCGACCTGGGCGACACCGGTATCCATGCGCGCGACGAAGTACGACTCGATGCCGAAGAACGAGAAGCCGATCGTGATCAGCACGAGCGCGATCTTGACGAACAGGCCGGATTTCTTGCCGCGTAGCATTTGCAACATGGATGGGAACCTGTGCTCGGAGATGCCGACCGGCGAGACCGTGTCGAACGAAAGGGGGCGACATTATGCGGCGAGTGCGGCGCGCGCGCCGCATGCGCGACGAGGGCGCCACGCGGGCGCCCTTTGCGATTGCGGAAGCAGAACGCGCATTGCCCGTTCCCGCGACCATCGGTGCGGCCTCGGCCGACCGCGCGCCCGTGTTGCTGGTGGGTGCTGAGGGTTTCGAACCCCCGACCCTCGCCTTGTAAGGGCGACGCTCTACCGCTGAGCTAAGCACCCGATTGTCGTCGCGCGCGCCGCCCCGGGGCGCGCGCGGCGTACCGCGCCGGTCAGGCCAGCGCGTCCTTCAGCGCCTTGCCCGGCTTGAATGCCGGCACCTTCGACGCGGGGATCTTGATCTCGTCGCCGGTGCGCGGATTGCGGCCGCTGCGCGCAGCGCGCGACCGCACCACGAACGTGCCGAAGCCGACCAGCGACACCGAATCGCCGGACGACAGCGCCTTCTTGACGGTGTCGAACATCGCCTCGACAGCGCGCTCCGCATCGGCCTTGGTCAGGCCCGACGCTTCCGCGATCGCACCCGTGAATTCGGCTTTGTTCATTTATTGGCTCCTGGCCGGAGCTGGCGCTCCGCGGTTGTCTGAATTCGAGTCGAAACGCGCACCCGGAGGCCTAGCATCCCCGATTCGTCGTCTCGTTACCCCGCAATCGCCCGGACGTGGTCGTCTACCTGGATCGCGGCGCGCCCTTTATACCAGTGCGCCCCGGGGGCACGCAACACGCACACCTGCGCCCCGATGCGGAAAACAGCCGCAAATTCCGAAACTTGCGCGCACGCGTGCAGCGGCCAGACGGACTCAGTGCGGTCGCACCGCCGGTTCGGACGCAGCCTCGTCTCGCGCGTGGCGTACATTGCCTTCCTCGCGCGATGCGGGCGCGAGTGGGCGTTCGAGCGCGAGATCGAGCACTTCGTCGATCCAGCGCACCGGGTGGATGTCGAGCGAGCTGGTCACGTTCTTGGGAATGTCGGCCAGGTCCTTGCGGTTCTCCTCGGGAATGATCACCGTGGTGATGCCGCCCCGATGCGCGGCGAGCAATTTTTCCTTGAGCCCGCCGATCGGGAGCACGCGGCCACGCAGCGTGATCTCGCCGGTCATCGCGACCTCCGAACGCACCGGATTCCGCGTCAGCGCCGAGACCAGCGCCGTGCACATCGCGATGCCCGCGCTCGGGCCGTCCTTCGGCGTCGCGCCTTCGGGCACGTGCACGTGGACATCGAGCTTCTGGTGGAAGTCCGCCTCGATGCCGAGCCGGTCGGCACGCGCGCGCACCACGCTGAGCGCGGCCTGGATCGACTCCTGCATCACGTCGCCGAGCTGGCCGGTATGGATCAGCTTGCCCTTCCCCGGGACGATCGTCGCTTCGATGCTGAGCAGGTCGCCACCGACTTCGGTCCACGCAAGGCCGGTAACGAGGCCGATCTCGTTCTGCTGCTCGGCGCGACCGTAGGTGTACTTGCGCACGCCGAGGTAGGCATCGAGGTTGTCGGACTTCACCACCACCTTGCGCTTGCGCTCCTCGCCGGGCTTGCGCCCCTTGCGCGCGGATTTCGCCGCAGCGAGCGAAAGCTCCTTGACCGTCTTGCGGCAGATCTTCGAGATCTCGCGCTCGAGGTTGCGCACGCCGGACTCGCGCGTGTAGTAGCGCACGATGTCGCGCAGCGCGTCCGAAGCGATGGACAGCTCGGCCGCCTTCAGGCCGTTCGCCTTGAGCTGCTTGGGCACGAGGTAGCGTTCGGCGATGTTGAGTTTCTCGTCCTCGGTGTAGCCCGGGATGCGGATGATCTCCATCCGGTCCGCGAGCGCGGGCGGGATGTTCAGCGAATTGGCGGTCGCGATCCACATGACCTCGGACAGGTCGACGTCGACCTCCAGGTAGTGGTCGTTGAACGTGTGGTTCTGCTCGGGATCGAGCACCTCCAGCAGCGCCGCCGACGGATCGCCGCGGAAGTCCATCGACATCTTGTCGATCTCGTCGAGCACGAACAACGGGTTCTTCGTCCCCGCCTTGGCGAGGTTCTGGATGATGCGACCGGGCATCGAGCCGATGTAGGTGCGGCGATGGCCGCGGATCTCGGCCTCGTCGCGCACGCCACCGAGCGACATGCGGATGAACTTGCGGTTGGTCGCCTTCGCGATCGACTGGCCGAGCGAGGTCTTGCCGACGCCGGGCGGCCCGACAAGGCAAAGGATCGGCCCCTTCATCTTGTGCACGCGCTGCTGCACGGCGAGGTACTCGAGGATGCGCTCCTTCACCTTCTCGAGGCCGTAATGGTCAGCGTCCAGCACCTCCTCGGCGCGCTTGAGGTCGCGGCGCACCTTGGTCTTCTTCTTCCACGGCACTCCGAGCAGCACGTCGATGTAGTTGCGCACGACCGTCGCTTCGGCCGACATCGGCGACATCTGCTTGAGCTTGTTGAGCTCCGCACGCGCCTTTGCCTCGATCGGCTTGGGCATGCCGGCCGCGCCGATCTTGCGCGTGAGTTCCTCCAGTTCGTTCGGCGCATCCTCGATGTCGCCGAGCTCCTTCTGGATCGCCTTCATCTGCTCGTTGAGGTAGTACTCGCGCTGGCTCTTCTCCATCTGCGACT
>DAIOWG010000153.1:0-7119 GCA_036758645.1 Dokdonella sp.
TCGAGGTCGATCGCGCAGAGCCAGGCAGTGAACAATGTCGCGAGCGCCCAGACGCCGACCGCTGGGCCGCCGAAGCCGAGCGCGTAACCCGCAAGCAGCAGGAACAATCCGAGCGACTCCAGCGCGCGGCGCGCGCCGCGATCGCCGATCAGGCGGTAGGCGCGCGCGTCGGATCCCGCTGCAGCCAGCGCGTGGTCGAACTGGCGCGCGCCGGCGATGCTGGTGACCGCGACGCTCGCGATGATCAGTGCCGCGTCCGCCTTGACTGCCGCTGCGAGCGGTGGCCACAGGAATGCGGCGAGGAACGGCAGAAGGAACAGCATCGCCGTGAATACGAACAGCACGCCCGCGAACGCCATCAGCATCGGCAGCTGACACCAGGCCAGTGCGCGTTCGGTCGGCGTCTGCGCCGCGGCGAGTGCAGCGCGCGTGCCTGCGGGCTTGTCGCGCAACTGGTGGCCGGCGTAGCCGACGCCGAGGTCGAACAGCGCGAGCACCAGGTAGGTGTGCACCGAGCCGTGCCAAACGACGAGGGCCGCGAGCGGCGCGGCGTGGCGCAGCAGCACCGTCGCGACCTCGAGCGGACGTCGCCGCGGCACCACCGCCGGCACCCGCTCGGGCGCCTTCGCGTCCGCTTCGCGACGGCGCGATCTGCCTCGACCCATCGCAGCCTCTCCTCGCGGCGCAGCCCGTCACCCGGATGAAAGTTCGGCCCGCGCGCTGACGAACGTTCCGCGCACCGCGCAGGAGCCTGCTCCGACCGGTCGCGACGCGCAAGGCCGCTGCCGCGTGCATCGGGCTGTTGCGCCGCCGTATGGCCTGATATCGTCGCCGGCCCCTCCGATCCCGGCCGATGACGTGATCACCCAGCAGGCTTTCGACGCGTACGCGGCCGCCGGCTGCAACCGCATCCCGCTCGTGCGCGAGGTCCTGTCGGACCTCGACACGCCGCTGTCGGTCTACCTCAAGCTCGCCGACGGTCCGTACGCCTATCTGTTCGAGTCGGTCGAGGGCGGCGAGAACTGGGGACGGCATTCGATCATCGGCCTGCCGTGCCGGCGCACCTATGTCCTGCGCGGCAACACGCTCGCGATCGAGGAACTCGGCGAAGTGGTCGAGACGCGCGAACTCGACGACCCGCTCGCCGAAATCGAACGCATCCGCGCCTCGTTCAAGGTCGCCACGCCCGAAGGCCTGCCCGCGTTCAGTGGCGGCCTCGTCGGCTACTTCGGTTTCGAAAGCATCGGCTGGATCGAACCCAGGCTCGCGCGAAGTGATCGCGTCGACGAACTCGGAACGCCCGATGCGCTGCTGATGCTGAGTGAGGAAGTCGCGGTTTTCGACAACCTCAAGGGGCGGCTGTACCTGATCGTGCATGCGGATCCGGCGCAGCCACAAGCGTATGCGCGGGCGCGCCGTCGCCTCGACGAGCTGGTATTCAGGCTGCGCCATTCGGGCTCGGGTTATCCCGACGTGCCGGATCCGAAATCGCTCGAGGAGGCCGACTTCCGCTCGAGCTTCACGCGCGAGCAGTACGAAGCGATCGTCGAGCGCGCGAAGGACCACATCCGCGCGGGCGACATCTTTCAGGTCGTTCCCTCGCAGCGGCTGTCGGTGCCGTTCAACGCGCGTCCGGTCGATGTGTACCGCGCGCTGCGTGCGCTCAATCCGTCGCCGTACATGTACTTCCTCGACCTCGGCGGCTTCCAGGTCGTCGGTTCCTCGCCCGAGATCCTCGTGCGCCTCAAGGCCGGCAAGGTGGTGGTGCGGCCGATCGCGGGCACGCGCGCGCGCGGTGCGACGCCCGAGCAGGATCTTGCGCTCGAGCAGGAACTGCTCGCCGACGCGAAAGAGCGCGCCGAACACCTGATGCTGATCGATCTCGGTCGCAACGACGTCGGTCGCGTCAGCACCACCGGCAGCGTGAAGTTGACCGAGCGCTTCGTGATCGAGCGCTACTCGCATGTGATGCACATCGTCAGCCAGGTCGAGGGCGAGCTGCGCGAAGGCCTTTCCTACATGGACGTGCTCAAGGCGACGTTCCCTGCCGGCACCGTCAGCGGCGCGCCGAAGATCCGCGCGATCGAGATCATCCAGGAACTCGAGCCGCACAAGCGCAACCTCTACGCAGGGGCGATCGGCTACATCGGATGGAACGGCGACGCCGACACCGCCATCGCGATCCGCACCGCGGTGATCCAGGACGGGCGCCTGCACGTGCAGGCGGGCGGTGGCGTGGTCTTCGACTCCGATCCCGGCAAGGAGTGGGAGGAGACCATGAACAAGGGGCGGGCGTTGTTCCGCGCGGTCGCGCAGGCGGCCGGCGGGCTCTGATTCCTGCATCCCCACTGCACGTGCGGACGGTCCATCCCGCCTTGGCGGGTGCCGAAGGCCGGGTCGCGCCACGCGGCGAGAGGATCCACTTTCGAGAGCCGGATCACGGCTCCATGCCAGCCAGGCAGAGCACATCGCGATGCACGCAGAGCTCGTGCAGCAACTCGCGGTTGTCGGCGACGATCGCCGCCTTCTCTGCCTGTCCCACCATCTGGATGATGTAGCTCTGCGCGTCGTTGCCCTGGCGGTCGATGAACGGGTACTGCAGGCTCGCGGGCCGGCCGAGATCCGGCGTGGCGCCGAGGTCGGCGTTGCTGACACCGGGGGCGTAGACCATCAAATGCGGCATCGCCATCGTGTGCACCGCCATGTCGGGCGGACCAACCGTGCGCATCACCGGGGCGAACATGTAGGACACTCCGGTCTTGCGCGGCGCGCGGTAGGTGCGATCGGCATACCGCTTCTCGATCTCCGACTTGAGCGCGTCGGCATCGAGACCCTGCGCGCGCAGGGCGGCCGAATCGATGATCACCCGGAGATACGTGCGTGCGCCGGCCGCGTCGTAGCAGAGCGGAATGTAGATGTCGTCGCGCAGTTCCGCCAGTTCCCATGCGGTCCGCTGGACCAGGCATTCCACGCCGTTGCTGCCCTCGTGCACGACCCGGTAGCCCTTGGTCGGCTCAAGCACGTGGACCGTCGCTGCGTCGCGCATCGGCAGCGGCAACGCGCTCAAGGCGAAGCGGGTTTCGAGCGCAGGCGGCATCGGCGTGAGGGGTGCTTCCGAGGCGCGGCTCGGGCCCGCGAATGCGACCGCGACCGCTGCCGATGCGGTGATCCACGCCGAGGTCATCGGAGGTCTCGCCGTGCATCGGTGGCACCGGCCGCCAATCGGCGATCGTACTCGTCGCGCAGCCGGACCCAGCCCTCCCAGAAAGGTTCGATCACTTCGCCGCGCGCGCGAGCGACGAGGATGTCCAGGTGCATGTGCCAGCCCGCGCCGATCATCAGCATGTTCGAGCGATCGGAGATGCCATGGTGCAGCACGCGCAACAGCACGCGTCCCTCGCGCGGTTCGAGTTCGAACACGACCTCGCCGTCACCCCAGGTGAACGCGAGTCGCCGCGGCGCATCGATCTCGAGGATGCGGCTCTGCATCCGGTGTTCCTCCGCGAAGCCTTCGGGTCGGCGACCGGGCGGATCGGACAGTTCGTCATTGCGCCAGACCAGTTCGAACGGCGCACCCGCTTCGAGCCGCATGTCTCCGGACGCGAGCCACTGCCGGCGCAGCTCGCCGTCGGTGAGCCATGCCCAGACGCGCTCGATCGGACCGGGCAGCAGGCGCTCGATGCGCACGCTGCCCTCGGCAATGACGTCGGCATAGGCGCCGGGATCCGCGTTGTTCATTTCCTGCTCCTCGGTTTCTTGCGCGCGGGTGCGCGCGGGGTCGGGGCCGCGCGTCGCGCGCGATCGCCTGCGTCTTCGGACTGCAACAACGCTTCCAGCGCGTCGATCCTGCGATTCCACCAGCGCTCGTAATGCCGCAGCCATTCGGCGCCCGCGTGCATCGGCTGCGCTTCGAGATGGCAGGTGTGCACGCGGCCGTTCACTTCGCGTCGCACCAGGCCCGCGCGCTCGAGCACCTGGATGTGCTTGGAGGCGCCGGCCAGCGAGATGTCGAACGGCGCCGCCAGCTCGCCGACGCTGCGTGGCTGTCCCGACAGCGATGCGAGCATCGCGCGGCGGGTGGGGTCGGACAGCGCACGGAACAGCGCGTCCAGGCGTTCGGAATGTTTATCAACCATGTGGTTGAATATACGCCGACCCCGAAGATTGTCAACCATCTGGTGAAATGAAAGCGAGGCGTGGCTGGCGCACGGTCGGTTAAACTGCGTCGATGGCGTGACGCGTCCCTTCGCACGCCGTTTCCGGATGCCCGATGCCGCACCACACCCCGCTGATCGCGACGCTCGTTTCCGCGTTCGTGCTCGCCTATGTCGCGGGCATGACCGCACAACGACTGCGTCTGTCGCCGATCGTCGGCTACGTGCTCGCGGGCGTCGTGCTGGGCCCGTTCACGCCGGGCATGTTCGCCGACCAGACGCTGGCGCCGGAGTTGTCGGAGATCGGCGTGATCCTGCTGATGTTCGGCGTCGGCCTGCATTTCTCGCTCGGCGACCTGTTGTCGGTGCGCGCAATCGCGCTGCCTGGCGCCGCCGCGCAGATCGCAATCGCGACCCTGCTCGGCATGGGGCTCGGATGGCTCATGGGGTGGCCGATCGGCTCCGGGCTCGTGTTCGGACTCGCGCTGTCGGTCGCGAGCACGGTGGTGCTGCTGCGCGCGCTCGAGGAGCGACGCCTGCTCGAGACCCAGCGCGGCCGCATCGCGATCGGGTGGCTGATCGTCGAGGACCTCGCGATGGTGCTCGTGCTCGTGCTGCTGCCCGCGATCGCGGGGCTGCTCGGCGGCGTGGACGGCGGGTCGAAAGGCGGCAATGTCTGGACCACGCTCGCGACCACGCTCGGCAAGGTCGCTGCCTTCGTCGCGGTGATGCTCGTGGTCGGCCGGCGCGTGATCCCGTGGCTGCTCGAACGCACCGCCGGATCCGGCTCGCGCGAGCTGTTCACGCTGGCGGTGCTCGCGATCGCGCTCGGCGTCGCCTATGCGTCGGCGACCTTGTTCGGGGTGTCGTTCGCGCTCGGCGCGTTCTTCGCCGGCATGGTGCTCAACGAATCCAAGCTGAGCCACAAGGCCGCGCAGGACTCGCTGCCGTTCCGCGACGCGTTCGCGGTGCTGTTCTTCGTCTCGGTCGGAATGCTGTTCGATCCTTCGATCCTGCTGCGCGCACCGTTGCCGTTGCTCGGCGTACTGCTCATCATCCTCGTCGGC
The DNA here is from genome assembly GCA_036758645.1 of Dokdonella sp. Lineage (GTDB taxonomy): Bacteria > Pseudomonadota > Gammaproteobacteria > Xanthomonadales > Rhodanobacteraceae > Dokdonella_A. The sequence goes on from DAIOWG010000153.1 coordinate 5,222, forward strand.
AAGTCGGTCGGCGCGTTCGCGATCGTGCGCGCATTCGGCCGCACGCCCGAAGTCGCGCTCACGATCTCGACGAGCCTTGCGCAGATCGGCGAGTTCTCGTTCATCCTCGCGGGCCTCGGCGTCGACCTCGGCCTGCTGACGCGCGATGCGCGCGACCTGATCCTGGCCGGAGCAATCCTGTCGATCTGCGTGAACCCGCTGCTGTTCACGCTGCTCGATCGCTGGACCCGGCAGCGCGAGGCCGAAGCCGCCGCGATTGCCAAGGCCGACGCGGAGCAGGACGTGCCGCCCGGACCGCCGGTGCCCGAACGCGACCACATCGTGCTGATCGGTTACGGCCGCGTCGGGTCGCTCGTCGGCCGCACGCTGCATGCGGCAGGCCGGCCGGTCGTGCTGGTCGAATCGAACCGCGACTTCGTCGAGGACGCGCGTACGGCCGGCATCGCCGGCGTGCTCGGCAACGCCGCCGCCGAGGAGACGCTCGAGGCGGCCAACATCGCGACTGCGCGCGCGCTGCTCGTCGCGATTCCGCAGGCACTCGAAGCCGGCCAGATCATCCGTCGCGCGCGCGAGGCCAACCCCGCGATCGCGGTGATGGCGCGCGCGCATTCGGACGAGGAACTCGCCTACCTGCTGCGCAACGGCGCCGACGCCGCGATCATGGGCGAGCGCGAAGTCGCGCGCAGCATGTGCGATGCGGTCGACGGCATCGTGCGCTGGTTCGAGCGGCGGCCGGAGGTCGTGCCGGAAGGCGGCACCGGCGCGGCCACCGCAAGATCGTAGGAGCCCACCCTGTGGGCGATCCGCGCATGAAACCGGTTCCGCACCGGCATGCGAACTGGCGCGATCGCGCACAGGGTGCGCCCTACGGAGGATTGCGGCGCCACGGCTGCCCGCCTGCTGCACTATCATCGCGCTTCCCGGACGGACCCGCGGCGTCGCCCCATGCTGCTGATGATCGACAATTACGACTCGTTCACGTTCAACCTCGTGCAGTACTTCGGCGAGCTCGGCGAGGACGTGCGCGTGATCCGCAACGATGCGATGACGCTGCCTGCGCTGCGCAAGCTCGAGCCTTCCGCGATCGTGATCTCGCCAGGGCCGGGCACGCCCGACGACGCGGGCCTCTCGCTCGAGATCATCGAGCGCCTGTCCGGCAGCGTGCCGATCTTCGGCGTCTGCCTCGGGCACCAGGCGATCGGGCAGGCCTTCGGCGGCAAGGTCGTGCGCGCGAAGCAGATCATGCACGGCAAGACCTCGTGGGTGCACCACGATGGCAAGGGCGTGTTCCGCGGCCTGCCCGATCCATTCGAGGCGACGCGTTACCACTCGCTGGTCGTCGAGCAGGCGTCGTTGCCGGCATGCCTGGACATTTCGGCGTGGACCCGGAACGCGGACGGCTCGATCGACGAGATCATGGGCTTGCGCCATCGCACGCTCGCCGTCGAGGGCGTGCAGTTCCATCCCGAATCCATCCTGACCGAGCATGGCCACGCGCTGCTCGGCAATTTCATCGGCCGGCGGCTGCCCGATGCGGCCTGAGCCGCGTGCCGAGACGGACCGCACGCCCGCGACGGCTGCGATGCGCCGCGCGCCCTGACCTGGAAGGATGATGCCGATCTCACCCCAAGACGCGCTGCAGCGTGCAATCGAACACCGCGAGATCTTCCACGACGAGATGGTCGACCTGATGCGCTCGATCATGCACGGCGAAGTACCGTCCGCGCTGATCGCCGCGATCATCGCTGCGCTGCGCGTGAAGAAGGAAACGATCGGGGAGATCACCGGCGCCGCGCGCGTGATGCGCGAACTCGCCGCACGCGTCGACGTCGGCACGCCGGAGCACTTCGTCGACATCGTCGGCACCGGCGGCGACGGCGCGCACAGCTTCAACATCT
>DAIOWG010000154.1:0-4319 GCA_036758645.1 Dokdonella sp.
AGCACACCGCCTGGGTGCTCGACGGCGTGGTTCCACCGACGCTGCCGGAGCGGGATGCGAACCACTGGAGCGCCGGTCGCGTGCACCTGCGCGTCGATGCGGACGGCCACCGCCTCGCACCGGGTTGTGCGCAGCCGTCCGCAGGGGAAACCGAGATCGCCCGCTGGCCGCCGCTCGCCTACCCCTGGTTGCCGGGCGAGCTGCGTCGTCGCGCGAGCCTGCCGCCGCTCGCGCCGGGTTGCGCGGCGGACGGACTCGACGCGGCGCAGCCGATCCGCATCGACGGCATCGCCGAGCAGGCCGCGATCGCGCGCGCACCGAACAGCGACAAGCCCGCGACGCTGCGGCTGCGCGCGCTCGGCGCCGACGGCGAAGTCAGCTGGCTCGTCAACGGCCGCCTCGCCGGCACCACCGTCGGCAGCGCGGTGTTCGAGCATGCGTTCGATCGACCCGGCGCGCAGACGGTCACCGCGCTCGGCGCGGATGGCGCCTGGTCGCAGGTGGGGCTGCGCGTGCTGCGCTGACGCACTCGCGCAGCGATCGCAACATTTCTCGTGCAAGCTCGGGCACGCTGCGCGGGTCTGTTCCCGGACCCGCGGCACGTTGCGGCGCAGCAATGCGGCAAGACGAGCGGGTCGATCGCCGGAACGCTGAACGAACGACGAACGACCGGTGTCGAAGGCACCGCGCGCGGATGCAATTGCGACTACCGTTGGCCGGTCTGGAGGCCGCCGAACGAAGCGTCTCGGCGCGCGTGCACGGAAATCGTCGTGCGCAAGGTGCAACCGGAAACCCGGCGCTTGCCGGGTCCACGATGATGCGGGCGTCGTGTCCGCCAACCACCCATGGAGATACTCGAATGTCCAGCAAGATCGGCAATACCCTCGGCCTCGCGATCGGCGCCGCTTTCATCGGTTCGCTCTCGATGAGCCAGCTCGCCTCGGCGAGCCCGGCGTTCCAGGCCAGCGACCTCGCGGCCGGCTACATGCTCGCTGCCGCGGGCGAGGGCAAGTGCGGTGAAGGCAAGTGCGGCGAGGGCAAGTGCGGCATCGACAAGATGGACGCGAACAAGGACGGCAAGGTGTCGCTCGCCGAAATGAAGCAGATGAAGGACGAGCACGTCGAGGAACATTTCAAGAAGGCCGACGGCAACGGCGACGGCTTCATCGACAAGGCCGAGATGGATGCGCACCACGCGTCGATGAAGAAGCATCGCAAGGGTGCGGAAGGCTCGTGTGGCGGCGACAAGAAGGGTGCCGAAGGCTCCTGCGGTGGCGACAAGAAGGGCGCCGAGGGCTCCTGCGGCGGCCTGCACCGCTGAGCATGACGGAGACGGGTCCACGCGCGCCGCACGGCGCGGGACTCGGGTTGCGGCGGGCCCTGCTGGGCCCGCTGCAGCAACATCTTGCGGAGCAGGCAGTGCGCGAGCGCGTCGATTTCTTCGAGATCGCGCCCGAGAACTGGATCGGCGTCGGCGGCAAAGCAGGCCGCGCGCTGCGCGCGCTGACCGAGCGCCACCCGTTCGCCTGCCATGGACTCTCGCTGTCGCTCGGCGGTCCGGCGCCGCTCGACGACACCCTGCTCGCACGCATCCGGCGCTTGCTCGATGCGCATGGCATCAAGGTCTATTCCGAGCATCTTTCCTACTGCTCGGATGACGGTCACCTCTACGACCTGATGCCGATCCCGTTCACCGAGGAAGCCGTGCGCTGGGTCGCGGCGCGCATCCGGCGTGTGCAGGAATCACTCGGCCAGCGCATCGCGGTCGAGAATGTTTCGTACTATGCCGCGCCATCGCAGGCGATGGCCGAGATCGACTTCATCAACGCGGTGTTGGTCGAAGCCGATTGCGACCTGCTGCTCGACGTCAACAACATCCACGTCAACAGCATCAATCACGGTTACGACGCAGGCGCGTTCCTCGACGCGCTGCCGGGCGAGCGCGTCGCGTACATGCATGTCGCCGGCCACTACGTGGAAGCGCCGGACTTGCTCGTCGACACGCATGGCGCGCCGGTCATCGATCCGGTATGGGACCTGCTCGATCGCGCCTACCGCAATTTCGGCACGCGCCCGACCCTGCTCGAGCGCGACTTCAACTTCCCGCCGCTGGACGAACTGCTGGGCGAACTCGGCACGATCCGCGCGATCCAGGCACGGCATTCGCGCGCGACGCGCGTCGAACGGCTCGGCGATGCACGCCGAGCCTGAGGCAAGCGGCCTGCGCGAGGCGCAGCTCGCGTTCACCGCGCGCATCCGCGACCCCGAGCGCGCGCCGCTTCCGGCCGGCGTCGATGCGCGCCGGATGCAGGTCTACGGCGAGCTCTTCTTCAACAACATCGCGAGCCTGCTCGCAGCCAACTTCCCGGTCATCCGCAGCCTCCATGACGACGCGCAGTGGCAGGCGCGCGTGCGCGGCTTCTACCGCGAACACCGTTCGCACACGCCGCTGTTCACGGAGATCGCGCGCGAGTTCATCCGTCACCTCGAACAGCGCGCGCGCAGCGGGGAGGCGGATCCGCCGTTCCTGGTCGAACTCGCGCACTACGAGTGGAGCGAACTCGCGCTCGCGCTCGACGAGCACGATGCCGCCGGGATCGCGTGCGAGCCCGAAGGTGACCTGCTGGCCGGCATTCCGGTCGTGTCGCCACTCGCACGCGTGCTCGCATACCGCTTTCCCGTGCACCGCATCGGTCCCGACTTCCGTCCGGGCGAACCCGCGCCGCAGCCGGTGTTCCTGCTGCTCGTGCGCGACCGCTCGGACGAGATCCGCTTCCTCGAGATCGATGCGCTCACGGCGCTGCTGCTCGAACGCCTGTCGCTCGACACGCCCCACGGCGGACTCGCGCGCATCGACGCGCTGCTGGCCGACCTCGGCCGCGCAGGCGAACCGGGCCTGCGCGAGTCGGCGATGGCGATCCTCGCTCGCATGCGCGAACGTGACGTGGTGTTGGGGACGCGTCCGCGCTGAGGTTCCTCGTGTGGAGGGCTGCAGCCCGTTCGGGAGCGCGAAGAGCCCGGCATGAGGTCCCTCCCGCAGCATCCGTGGCGAAATCGACTCGCGTTACTCGCGCCGGAGGGGCTGCAGTCCCGATGGGCTTGTCCGGGCTACGAGGCCGACTTCACCAGCAACGACTTCGCGATGGCCGCCTGCAACTTCCCCACGCCGCGCGCGACGTGCAATACCGCGAAAGGCAGCACCACCGCGACCAGCACCGAGAGCGGAATCGCGATGACCGCGGGCACCACCGAATCGCCGCCGTAGTTGATCCCGCCGTCGATGACGCCGAACTCCGCGAGCACGATCGCGACCGGCGCCGCGATCAGGCCGACCGACAGCGAGATGCCGGTCACCGCGATCGTGAACCACGCGATGCCGAGCGGCAGCATCAGCACCATGTAGAGCAGGCTCGACCAGCTGCGCGGGTCGGTGAACATCGCCTTGATGCGTTCCCACAGCGGCAGGTCGCGCTCGGTGTAGGGCGGGCGGCGCGGCATGCGTTCGCCGAGCAGCACTTCGATGATGCGCCCCTCGACCAGCGCGATCACGCGCACGATGCCGAAGAACAGCACCGGCACCACCACGCCGATGACCAGGATCGAGAGTCCGATCGAGAGCGAGACGCCGGTGACCGCCACGGTGAAATAGAACACGCCGGTCGCGAGCGACAGCAGCATGTAGATCAGGCCCGCGTAGGCGCGCGGATCGGCCGCGATGCCGAAGAAGCGGCCGAGCGGCCCGCGATGCGCCGGCGGCCGCGGCGACCGCAGCGCCTGCTGCACGAGCAGTTCCTTGTCGACGTAGATCGCGGCGACCTCGTCGGGCGCGCCGTAGCTGTTGGCGACCTTCGCGAGCATCTCCGACTCCGACCACGCGGGGTTCTCCGCGAGTTCCGAACGCAGGTGGTCCTCGGCGTCGTAGAGCGCGTCCTGCACCAGCGCGGGATCCGCGCCGGCGAGTGCGGCGCGCAGCTGGTCGAGGTATTCCCTGATCGTACGTGGCGTATTCATGCACCCTCCAGCACGGTGTCGACGAAGTCGCGCGTCGCGGTCCAGGCGAATGTCCATTCCGCCAGCACGCGCCGCCCGACCGGCGTGATGCGGTAGTAGCGACGCGGCGGGCCCGACACCGACGGCTCGACCTCGCTCGCGAGCAGCCCGGCGGCGTCGAGGTTGCGAAGCACCGGGTACAGCGCACTCTGCTTGCCTGCGAGCACGCCCTCGCCGTCCTCGTCGAGCTGGCGCGCGATCTGGTAGCCGTACATCGGATTGCGTGCCTTCGCGAGCACCGCGAGCAGCACCAGCGAGACGATGCCGGC
>DAIOWG010000154.1:4329-7038 GCA_036758645.1 Dokdonella sp.
ATCATGTTGTGCAGGCCGGGCACGCACAGCCGGTTGGGGAGCGTCGCGTGCTGCTGTAGCGAGAGGGTGCCGGGACTGAGTTTCTTGTTTAATTTCCGTAGGTGGGTCTCGCTGTCGACCATGGCTTGCGTTCACTTGCCTGTAGGCATGGGTGGATCATAGTACGAAGTCCATACTAGCGGATGCGCCGGAAGTCATGCCGGGCAAGGCCGTGCGTTCAGCCGCGCGCATGCGAGCCCGGTGGCAACCGGGGTACGCTGCGACGCGTCCCTTGGAGAATGCCGATGACCCGCCTCGCCGCCCTGCCCGCCCTGCTCGGCCTGCTGTTCCTCGCCGGCTGTGCGACCCTGCAACGCCCGATCACCGAGCCCGCCGCGCCCGGCAGCCGCTACGTCGTCGAGCCCGGGCGCGAGCCCGAGCGCGTCGCGGAACTGCGCGCGGCGCCCGCGCCCGCGAGCCCGGAGGTCGAACTCGGCAACCATCGCGCCGGTGAGCAGCGCAGGCTCTCGGCCAAGGGCCTGATCCTGATCGGCACCGGCTACTTCCCGGGCGACGAGGCGAGCGTGCGCGAGGCGGCGATCGAACAAGGGCGCCGCGTCGGCGCGGAACGCGTGCTGCTGCACGAACCGTCCGACGGTGGCGACTGGATTGCCGCGTATTACGTGCGTTTCCAGTTGCCGTTCGGCGCGACTTTCCGCGACCTTCGCGCGGGTGAGCGCAAGATCGTCGCGGGCGCAGGCGGCGTCGTGCTCGGGTCGATCGTCGGAGGCACGCCGGCTTCGCGCGCGAACCTGATGGCAGGCGATATCGTGGTGACGTGCGACGGCAAGGCGATCGGTGGCCGCAGTGCGTTCCAGGCGATGCTGCGCGAACGAGCCGGGCGTCCCGTGACGCTGACGCTCGTGCGCAATGGCGAAACCCTCACGCGAGTGGTGCGCCTCGGGATCGTTGCGAGCGACCCGGATTCCTGACGCTCGTGCGTGACGCGCGCGCTCGATCGCGCGCGCGCCGCCTTTTTCATTCGCAGCCGGCCGGATCGCTCGATAGAGCGCGCAGCGTCGCGCCGGCGACGTCGGGCAACGGTTGCTCGAGCGCGGGGTCGGTGCCTTCGACGAGCAGCAGATGGCCGGCCTCGGACGAGCGCACGCTCGCCAGCGCGAGCGTCGGAGAAACGACCAGGGCCCAGTCGCCGGCGTGTTCGACGCCGCCCGCATCGATCGCGACCACGCGTGCGCGCGCCTGCGCGTCCAGTGCGAGCCGGTCGATCCGGAAGCCCGCACCGTTCGCATCGCGCGCATCGAGGATCGGCTCGACCGCGCGCTGCGCGGGTTGGACCGGCCAGGCCAGGTATCGGGTCTGCGCAAGGTCGTAGGCGTTGCGCGCCGAACCGCCGCAGGACACGCCGTCGTGCGAACTCGCGCCGTCGTCGCCGACGACGTCGAAGCCCGTGCGCATCAACACCAGGGTGTCCGTGTCCGAGCCGCCCGCACTGCCCGCCGTTCCGCTGGCGGTGTCCGTGTCGTCGAGGCTGCCCTCGCTCGCGAAGAAACGCACCGGCGCGGTGACGAGCCAGGTCAGCGTGCGGCCTGCCGGCACGCGCACGTTGTTGTCGAGCAGCGGACCGCGTCCCGACGGGGTGCAGGTGGCGCCCGCACCGGCGCCGAAGCAATGCCAGCGGATGAACGCGGAATCGACCGCGGCAGAAGCGATGCCGGCGAGGCTCAGCACGCCGCTGTCGCCATTGCCCGAGTTGTGCAGCGTGATCGTGTAGTCGACGAGCCTGCCGTAGCGCACATGGTCGCGGCCGTCGTCGACGTCGAGCGCCAGGTCCGGCAGCGCGTCGACGCAGCTCACGAGCACGTCGTCGACATCCTCGTCACCGACCGTGCCCGAGCCGTTGGCGACGTTGCAGATCTGCTGCGGCGCGCCCGGCTGCTGCGCGATCGTGACGAGGTAGCTTGCCTGCGAATCCACCGGCGTGGCGAACTCGAACGCCCCGTTGCCGCCGACGGCGAGGTCTTCGCTGCCATTGAGCCGCAGCACCAGGCCGCTGCCGGACAGGCCGCTGACGCTGCCGCCGATCGCGTGCGTGTCGATCGCGAAGCTCGCGCTGACCTCGCAGTCGGCAGTGACGGGCGCGGTCGTGAAAGTGTCGCCGGCGAGCGTACCGCCGCAGCCTTCGACCGTATCGATGTGATGGTGGGCGTCCGGGGTCACGGTGAGCGTCGCGACCTCGCCGTGATCGACGTCCTGGGTCGGTGGCGTGATGGTGCCGTTCGGGCCCGCGCTGGCGGTGACGGTGAAGGCGTCGATCGCGAACGTCGCGACGACTTCGCAGTCGGCCGTCACCGGCGCGGTGGTGTAGGTGTTGCCGGCGAGGCTGCCACCGCAACCCGTGACCGTGTCGATGTGGTGGTTCGCATCGGGCGTGACCGTCAGCGTGGCCACGCTGCCGTGGTCGACATCCTGCGTCGCGGGCGCAATGCTGCCATTCGCGCCGGCGCTGCCGGTGACGGTATGGGTGTCGATCGCGAACGTCGCGCTGACGCTGCAGTCGGCAGTGACCGGTGCGGTGGTGTAGGTGTTGCCGACCAGATTGCCTCCGCAACCTGTGACCGTGTCGATGTGATGGTTGGCCGCGGGCGTGACCGTCAGCGACGCGGTCGCACCGTGGTCGATGCTCTGCGAGGGCGGCGAAATGCTGCCGTT
>DAIOWG010000155.1:0-7019 GCA_036758645.1 Dokdonella sp.
GATCGTGTTGCCCGAGACGGTCAGGTAGTTCAGCGCCAGTCGCGTGTAGCCACCGTCCTCGTCCTGGTCGTCGCGGATCAATGCGTGCTGGGCCGTGTTGCCGGTGACCAGCGCGTTGTCGAGGAAGAGCCGCGTCGCTTCCTCGCCGGACAGGTAGACCAGCCATCCGCCTTCGTTGTCCTGCACCACGAGCCTGGAGGCTTCCAGCCTGGCGTCTTCGGACATGTGCACGACCGCACCCGTGGCGTTTCCGGTCGCGTTGTCGCGAATGTAGCCGCACGGCATGCCGACCGGACAGGGAGCGGCCTCGGGCCGTACCGCGTGGAATCCCGCGTCGACGTTGAAGTACGCACCGCCTCCCATCGCCTCGATCCCGAGCGGCCCCCAGTTGTCGTGCGCCAGATGGATCGCGGCGCCGGCCGGTGCGAGGTTGTCCTGGATGTCGACATTGCGAAGCTTCGCCCGCGCGGTCGTCTCGCTGCCGGGGAACCCGATCAGGTCGACGTCGTAATAGGGCTGCACGTCGATTCCGCCGCCGCGTTCGGTCGCCGTGTTGCCGGCGATCAGCACAGGGGTGCCGTCGAGGCTGTACACCTGCACTTCCGCGTCGAGCGCTTCGGGGCCCGTCTGTACCGCGATGCCGCCGCCGCGCACCGCGCTGTTTCCCTGCACGCCGAACAGGCCGCCGCTGACGTACGCGAACGCCTTGCGGGAGCCGCTGCGGACCAGCAGTCCGCCGCCGCTGCCGCCAGAGGCGTTGAACATCAACGCGCTGCCTGCCCCGCGCACGGTCATCTCGAGTTCCTGCGCGACCGCACCGCCGCCGTGGCTGCGCGCGGTGTTGAACGCAACCGCGGTGTCCTCGAGGATGACTTCGGCCGTGATGGTCGTGCCATGTGCGTACAGGCCACCGCCCTCGTCGGCGGAGTTGCCGGTGATCGACGAATCGACGATGCGAAGGATGCCACCGCCCTGGAAGTGGATGCCGCCGCCATCGTCGTCGCCGGCCTGGTCGCCACCGGTGATCTCGAGGTTGCGCAAGGTGAAGTCGCCGTTGCCGCGCAGTGCGAGCACCGATCTCGCCTGCCCGCCCGCGCCGCTCAGCGTCGTCATCCCGCTCGGCGCCGCGCTGGTGCAGGCCTCCCAGCCGCCGACGATCTCGACATCCTGGCCCGTATCGGTGCTGACCTGGATGCCGGTCCAGGTCGCCGTGCGCACGACGCGCACGACATCGGCGCCGCTGTTGGCGGCGGCCGAATCGAGCGCGCCCTGCAGCGTCGCATGGGTGCAGCTCGCGCCGGGACCCACCGAGAACGTGGCGGCCGAAGCCGCGACGCTGAACGACAGCAGCATCGCGCACGCCAGCACGATCGCCGCCGTCGGGCCGGGCGCATGGATTGGCTTGTTCATCGAAGATCGCCTCGTCATTGGGGGTCGATCCGGAGAACACCGCTCCGGTGCAATCGGGGACACGACGCATCGGCCAGCGCAACCCGGCCAAGCGCGCATGGGCCGGAGTACCATCGTGCGCATGGGCGAGACGGCTTCCGATCCAGCCGCAGTGCAAGCCGCCGCGGCGGCCGGCAGCGGCGCGCGCGGCGTCGACGAGCTGTTCACCGAGGTCTACGCGCGCCTCAAGGCGATGGCGAGCCGCAAGGCCGCCGCGCGCGGCGCGACGCTGGACACGACCGCACTCGTGCACGAGCTCTACCTGCGCATGCAGCACGCCGGAGACTTGCGCTTCGAGGCGCCCGCACAGTTCTTCGGCTATGCCGCGCACGCGATGCGGCACCTGCTGGCCAATCGCGCCCGCGACCGATTGCGCCTGCGCGCGGGCGGCGACTGGGCACGCGTGACGCTCGACGCGCACGACGAGCGGCTCGCCGTCGACCATGCGAGCGAAGCACTGACGCTCGAGGAATCGCTGCAGGCGCTCGAACAGCGCAATGCGCGGGCGGCGAAGGTGATCGAGCTGCGCTATTTCGCGGGCCTGCCGGTCGAGCAGGTGGCCGACGTACTCGGCGTCGACCGCCGTACCGTGCATCGCGACTGGCGGTTTGCGCGCGCGTTCCTCAATGCACGCCTCGCTTGAGGCGCGACGCATGTCCCCCGCCCGCACCGGACGGCGTTCTCGCTGAAATGCCGCCCGTGATCGACGCCCGCCCCTTCGATGCCGATCGTGCCGCCCGCCTCCATGCGGCGTTCGACCTCGCGATCGAGCTGGCACCGGCCGCGCGCGCGGCATGGATGGAGGCCCATCTCGACGACGCCGATGACCGCGCCGCGCTGCGCGCGCTGCTCGCCGGCGACGAGCGCGACGGCCCGCTCGAGCGATCGGTGGAAGAACGCATGGAGCAGCTCGGCCACGAGGAAGCGCCGCCGGCGACCGAATGGCTTGGGCAGCGCATCGGCGCGTTCCGCCTGACGCGCCTGCTCGGGGAGGGCGGCATGGCCATCGTCTACCTCGGCGAGCGCGACGCGGGCGGGTTCGACCAGCAGGTCGCGGTGAAGCTGCTGCGCCGCGGGTTGTGGTCGCCGCTCGAGCAACGCCTGTTCCGTCGCGAACAGCAGGCGCTGGCGTCGCTGTCGCATCCGAACATCACGCACCTGATCGACGGCGGCATCAGCGAGGGCGGCACGCCGTACCTCGTGCTCGAATACGTGCACGGCGTGCCGATCACCGAATTCGCGGCCACGCGACGCTGCAGCGTGCGCGAGCGGCTCGCCCTGTTCGCCGTCGCGTGCCGCGCCGTCGCGGCCGCGCACCGGCAGCTGATCGTGCACCGCGACCTCAAGCCCGCGAACATCCTCGTGGACGCCGACGGGCAGGTGAAGTTGCTGGATTTCGGCATCGCCAAGCTGCTCGCCGACGATGGCGATGGCACGCGCACGGAGATGGCGGCGCTCACGCCCGGCTACGCGGCACCCGAGCAGTTCGCCGGCGCCCGCGTCACCACCTCGACCGACGTCTACTCGCTCGGCGTCGTGCTGCACGAACTGCTGTACGACGAACGCCCCGCAACGACCGCATCGGATCGCTCGGGCCGGGTGCGTGCGGCCGCCGCGATCGAGGCCGCGCAGCACACCGGGCGCGTGCTCGCCCGCGATCTGGCCAACATCCTCGGCAAGGCGCTCGCGACCGAACCTGGTCGCCGCTACGACTCGGCCAGCGAACTCGCCGATGACATCGAGCGCCATCTCGATGGTCGTCCCGTGCACGCGCATCCGCCATCGAAGTGGTATCGCACGTGCAAGTTCGTGGGCAGGCACCGCATCGGCGTCGCGGGCGCGGGCGCGGGCGCGGCGGCGGTGCTCGCTGCGACCGCGGTGTCGCTGCACCAGGCCGGGCACGCGCGCCACCAGTCCTCGCGCGCCAACGCGATGCACGATTTCATCATGACCGCCTTCGGGCAGGCGTCGCCGGGCTCGCCGCGCGACGGACCGCCGCGGATCACCGACGTCGTGCAGGAAGCCATCATGAAGGCACGCGCCGACACGCGCATGGAACCGGGCGTGCGGATCGAGCTGCTGACGCGTCTCGGCGTGGTGCTGCGCGAGCAGGGTGCGCTGAAGGAAGCCGCCGAAACACTCGAGTGGACGCTCGCGCGCGCGCGCGAGCAGCTCGGCGCCACCGATGCGTTCACGCTGCGCGTCGAGCTCGAACGGCTGCGTGCCGCGGTCGAGAGCCAGGAATCGGATGTGCGGGCGCGCGTCGAGCACTTGCTCGCGCGCCTCCCGCTCGACCAGCCGGACCTGCGCAGCCTCGCGCTGATGCAGTCGTCGGTCGTGAGCCTGCGTGAACGCGACTTCCCGCGCGCACTCGCCGACGCAAGCCGGTCACTCGAACTCGCCCGCATGCAGGGCGATCCGTCGCTCGTCGGCGAGGCGCTCGGCAGCTCGTTCCAGGCGCGCCTGTTCGGCAACGACCTGCGCGGCGCGCTGGCCGATGGCGAGGAGCGGCTCGAGGTACACCTCGCCGAATACGGCCCGAATCATTGGCGGGTCGCCCACGTGCACGACAGCCTCTCGCGCATCCAGCGCCGGCTCGGCGACCTCGAGCGTGCCGAATTCCATGCGCGCGCCGCGCTTGCGATCGACGACGCGGTGCTGCCGCGCGACGACTGGCGGCGCGCCGCCCATCTCAATGCCCTGCTCATGGTCCATCGCCAGCGCCACGACTACGCGACCGCGGCAGAAGTGGCACGCGAGACGCTGCGCATCAATCGGCTGGCGTTCGGCGACGACAACACCAAGACCCTGCGCGAAGCGACCAATCTCGGCAGCCTGCTGATGGGCCTCGACCGGCCAGCGGAAGCGCTGCCGTTGCTGCGCGAAGTCGCCGACGCCTTCCGCCGCACGTCGGGTCCGCATGTCTACGAAAGCGCCAATGCGCGATCGAACGCTGCGCTCGCGCGCGGCATGAGCGGGGATGTCGACGGCGGGCTCGCGGAGCTGCGTGCGGCGATCGTCGACTTCGAGTCGATGCCCAAACCCGAACCCGACGGACTCGCGGAGGCCTGCGAACGACTCGCCGAGCTCGCGCTCGCGGTAGATCGCATCGAAGCGGCGCGCGGCATGCCCGAATGCATCGACCGCGCGCTGGCCTCGCTCGAAGCGCCCGACGCCTACTGGATCGGCCGCTCGGACCTGCTGCGTGGCGAAATCGCGCTGCGGCAGGGCGACGCCCGCGGCGCGCTCGCGCACCTGGACAGGGCCGCGGTCGTCAACACGGCAGCCAGTCCCGATGCGGTCCTGCAGATCGAGTGGTGGCTGCTGAACGCTCATGCGCGACAACGCATCGGCGACGAAGGCGCAGCCGCGGATGCGCGCGCCGAGGGCCGCCGCCGCATGGCCGCGTTGAAGAACCCGTCGAAGCGCCTGCGCGAGCTTGCCGGGTTGCCGGCCTCGTCGTGAGTCCGCGACGCGCGGCCCGTCACGGCGGCTCCCGCGGCGCGCATGTCCTCCTAATGCCCGGGTGGAACCGATCGCGTTCGTCCGGATGCCCCGCGACCGCGGTTCACTCGACCGGTCGCGCCCGGAACGGAAATGCCTGCTGCGCGCGCCAGCCGTCCGGCATGTAGTCGCCGACCACGCCGTATGCCGCCGGCAGCGGCTTGTGCGCCGGAACCTTGACCGCGGTGCCGAACAGGTGGTCGAGGAACGCGTAGTGCGCGGCGTAGTTGCGGTCGATCGCCTCGTCGTCGGACGAATGGTGCCAGTGGTGGAAGTCCGGCGTCACGATCAGGTACTTCAGCGGTCCCCACGGCAGGTGCACGTTCGCGTGGTTCAGCACCGCCTGGAATCCGACCACGAGGATGTACGCGTTGATCACCGCTTCGCCGAAGCCGATCACGAACAGCGGCGCGAGCACGCACACGCGCGTGAACACGATCTCCAGCACGTGCTGTCGCGAGCCGGCGAGCCAGTCCATCGTCTTCGCGCTGTGGTGGACCGCGTGGAATTTCCACAGGAACGGCACCTCGTGGTACGCGCGATGCGTCCAGTACTGCGCGAGGTCGGCGACGAGGATGCACAGCAGCAGCTGCGGCACGAAGCCGATCCGTTGCACGGCGAGCTGGAAATCGTGGCTGACCAGCCAGCCGAAACCGTGGTGGATCGTGAAGTTCACCGCGAACAGGATCAGGCCGACGAGCAGGTGGTTGACCGCGAAATGCTTGAGGTCGGTCTGCCACTCGCGGCGGAATACCGCCTGGTCGTGGTAGAGCGGGAACAGTTTCTCGATCACCACGAACAGCAGCGCAGAGCCGAGCAGGTCGAGGATGAACCAGTCGACTCCGAGATAGGGCGTGCCGTCCGCGAAATCGCCGACCGGCACGCGCGAACCACCGAGCGCGACCGTGACGATCACGAGCGCGAACGCGACGAGGTTGGGGCTGCGCCGCACGCCGAGGACGAGGTTCGCCAGCGACAAACCGCCCGCGACCAGCAACGCGAGGAACATCGCCTGGCGCAACGCGCCGACCGAGTACTGCCGACGCAGTTCCGGCGTCGTGAGGTACTCCGGGAAATGAAACGCGATCACGCCGAGCAGGCACAGCGTACCGAGCGTCAGCGCAATGGCAGTGGCGATCAGGCCGCGGCCGAACCTCAGTTCCCCGCTGCGCCCGAGCAGGTCGGCGGTGTCCCCGACGCTCTCGCGCACGAGTGCGACCGGTTTGCGCACGGCACTGCCGAGCGTGTGCGGAATGCGGCTGATCGGCGTCTTCGACATGGGAGCTCCGGCGTGGGCGCCGATTGTAGGACGAGCGACGGCGCACGATGCCCGCCCTGGCTCAGCGCTCCGGCGCCGCGACCGGCTCGCCGCGCTGGCGCAGCAGTGACAGGGCGCGCAGGCCGTCGTCGTCGACCGGCGTCCAGCGTCGCGCGGGCGCGTCCGCGCGACGCACGCGGGCGAGCACGTCGAAGAAGCCGCCGTCCGCGATGCCAGCGCTCTCGAGCAGCAGCGCCGGCAGGTAGAACGAAGCGGTATCGTCCCGCAGTGACGTGCCGCCGGCGGTGTCGTAGAGCAGCCAGGGCGCCGGCTGCTCGTTGGCGACCTGGCCGTCGTCGAAACCCGCCTGTTCGTACACGCGCGGCAGCGCGGGCAGATGATCGCCGTAGAACAGCAGCAGGCTGCGACGCGAACGCCGGCTCAGCGCATCGGCGAGGCGGCCGAGTGCGCGGTCAGCATTCTCGAGATGCAGGAGGTAACCGCGCAGGCGCTGCGTGGCTTCGGCATCCAGCCCGGGTGGCAGAGGCTGCGCGGCGAGGCGCGCGGGATCGGCATTCGGATAGGCGTCGTAAGGGCCGTGGTTCTCCATGCTGATCGCGAACAGGAACAGCGGCTGCCGCGCGCGATCGAGTTGCTCGAGCAGGTGGTCGACGAGCGCATCGTCGGCGACGTAGTAGCCCACGCGTGCGGCGCCATGGAAATCGTTGATGCCCAGGAATTCCTCGAAGCCGAGGTTCGCGAGCGCCGAGGCGCGGTTCCAGAAGTCGCGCAGATGCGGGTGGACCGC
>DAIOWG010000156.1:0-6954 GCA_036758645.1 Dokdonella sp.
CTGGACGCGATGCCCGGCAAGCAGCTGTCGATCGATTCGGACCTGCGCTCGGGGCTGATCGACAAGGACGAGGCGCGCCGGCGTCGTCGGCTGCTCGAGTCCGAAAGCCAGCTGCACGGCAGCCTCGACGGCGCGATGAAGTTCGTGAAGGGCGATGCCGTCGCCGGCATCGTCATCATCATCGTGAACCTGCTGGGAGGCCTCGCCATCGGCGTGATGCAGCTCGGCATGCCGGTGGACGAAGCCGTTCACACCTACAGCATCCTGACCATCGGCGACGGCTTGGTGTCGCAGATACCGGCGCTGCTCGCGTCGATCTCCGCCGGCCTGATCGTGACCCGCACCACCGGCGAGGAAGACCACAAGCACCTCGGCGACGCGATCTCCCGGCAGATCGCGAAGGAACCGCGCGTGGCGGTGATCGCCGGCCTGATCGCGCTGCTGCTGCTGTTCGTGCCGGGCTTTCCCAAGCCCGCGTTCCTCGTGCTCGCGGTGGGTCTGCTCGGCTTTTCGGCGTGGCGCATGCGCGACCGTTTCGCGATCCTGCGCCGCTTGTTCAAGGTGCCCGAACCCAGCAGCGAACTCGCGGTGCGCCCGCAGGCGCTGCCGGAAGGCGACTTCGTTCCGGTGCCGGGATTGTTGCTCGAGATCGAGCGTGGTGCCGGTACCGCGCTCGGCCCCGGGCGCCTGCGCGAAGCAGCGGCGCGGCTCGCGGCGGAACTGCGCGAGGAATACGGCGTGCCGATTCCGGTACCGAACGTGCGATCCAACGAACGCCTCCCGCGCGGAGGCTATCGCCTGTACGCGTTCGGCGTGCGCATCGGCACCGGCGTGCTGCGGCCGAACATGCGCTTCCTGCGTGGCGCCCGTGCCGATGCCGATGGCGGCCAGCTGGCGACCCCGCAGGTCGGGTTCGTGCCCGCATTCGAGGGCGCGTGGCTCGCGCAGGACCCGGGCGGAGAGGCGGCGCTCGCGGATGCGCGCTCGGTGCTCGAACCCGCCGAGGTGTTGATCGAGCATGCGCGCATCGCGCTGGAACGCCACCTCGGACTGTTCATCGGCATCCAGGAAGCATCCAACCTCTTCACGCGCATGACGCGCGATTACCCGGACCTGGTCAAGGAGATGCTGCGCGTGATCGCGCCGCAGCGCGTCGCCGATGTCCTCAAGCGCCTGGTCGACGAAGGTGTGCCGATCCGCAACCTGCGCGACGTGTTCGAGGCGATCACCGATGCAGGCAGCCGCGAAAAGGACATCGTGCTGCTGACCGAGTACGTGCGAGTCGCGCTGCGTCGTCACATCAGTGACCGACACGCGGCGGAGGATCGCACGCTCAAGGTGCTGGTGGTGCATCCGTCGCTGGAAGACAAGCTGCGCGGTTCGGTGCGCGTGAGCAGCGCCGGCAGCCAGTTGGCGATCGACCCCGAGCTCGCGGCCGCGGTGCTCGCGCAGATCGGCGAATGGCGGCGCAACGAAGGTGGCTTCGACGGGATGGTGCTGCTCGCTTCGCTGGACGTGCGCCGCCACCTGCGCAAGCTGACCGAGGTCGAATACTTCGAATTGCCGGTGCTGTCGTACCAGGAGCTGGTGCCGGACATCAAGCTGGTGCCGTTGGGACAACTCAACGGCTGAGGACACGAGATCGCCGCGACGGATCGCGGTGACGGGCGAAGGGAACGACGATACACAACCACGGGGTGATTGATGCTTGTGCTCAAGGGACGTGTGAAACGGTGCGTTGCGGCCGTCCTGCTGTTGGGGCTGTACGGTGCGCATGCGCTCGCCGCACCGATCCAGTTCACGCGTAACCAGGTCGCCTACGACCTCAAGGGCGAATCGCTGAAGGAATTCCTGACGCGCTTCTTCGCCGAGCAGGGCCTGCAGGTCGTGCTGAGCCCGCTGGTCGAGAGCCAGGGCGGGACCCTCAACGGTCCGCGCAGCGGCAGCGCCGAGCAGGTGTTCCGCAGCATCGCGAGCGCGAACCAGCTGACCGCCTATTACGATGGCGGTGCCGTCTACATCTACAAGCTCAACGAACGCATGACGCGCTACCTCGCGGTGCCGTCCTCGCGCGTGGAGGAGTTCGCGCGCGCCTTCCACGAGATGCGACTCGGCGATTCGTCCAATACCTTCAACGCGCGCGCGGACAGCGGCCTGGTGGTGGTGAGCGGCACGCCGCGCTTCGTCGAACAGGCTCAGGAGCTGACCTCGACGCTGCGCCAGTCGCAGTTGTCGACGCCGGCGACCATGCGCGTGTTCACGCTGAAGTACGCCTGGGCATCGGACACCAGCTTTACCGCAGGCAATCGCGAGATCACCGTGCCGGGCGTCGCGAGCATCCTGCGCCAGCTCATGTACGGGCCCGAGCAACTCAGCCAATTCTCCGGGGTGCGCGATCGCGCGCTGCGTACCAACGCCGTCTCGCTCAAGGGGCGCGGCCTGGCTGCCGGCGCCGAAGACGACGGCACCGCGCTCGACTTGGCGCCACCGGCTCGTCCGCCGGGCAGCCTCGGATACGACGACCCCGAGGAGCCCGATTCGTCCTACGCGTCCTACGCGTCCTACCGTCAGCCGGTCGGGCGCGACATCCGCATCGTCGCAGACCGCTATCGCAACGCGGTGATCGTGCGCGACACACCCGAGTCGATGGGGCTGTACACGGATCTGATCCGCCAGCTCGACGTCGAGCCGCGCATCGTGCAGATCGAGGCGACCATCATCGACGTCGACAAGCGCAAGCTGCGCGACATCGGCATCGACTGGCGCTGGAAGAACGGTCGCAGCGAAGTGCTGTTCGGCGGCGACGACACCGTCAAGCAGCAGTTCCTCAATGCGCTCGGCGCCGACAACGTCGACTACCTGCCGCAACGCATCGGCGGGCTGCAGCTCGGCGCCATCATCGGCGACTCGTACAAGTTCATCGCGCGCGTCAACGCGCTCGCCGATGTCGGCGTGACCCATGTCGTTTCGCGACCGCAGGTGCTGACCCTCAACGACGTGGAGGCCGTGATCGAGAACACGCGCACGCTGTACGTGCCCGTCAACGGCGCCTACGAGGTCGACCTGTTCAATGTCGTCGCGGGAACCATCCTGCGCGTGACGCCGCACATCGTGGTCGACGGCTCGCGCCAGCGGATCCGCCTTCTGGTGGGCATCGAGGACGGCGACGTGTCGATCAGCGCGACCAATGCACGCAATCAGATCATCAACTACCCGAGCGTGACGCGAGCGGCGGTGAACACGCAGGCGCTGATCAACGAGAACGAAAGCCTCCTGCTCGGCGGCCTCGTGCGCAATCTCAGCGGCGACGATGTCGACAAGATCCCGGGGCTCGGCGACATCCCCGTGCTCGGGCGCCTGTTCAAGCGCGAACAGAAGCGCCACGAACGCACCGAGCGCCTGTTCCTGATCACGCCGCGGCTGGTCCCTCTGAACTCGATCGCAGGGCAGACGCCGCGCTCGCTCGAGCCCGATTTCAGCGTCGAGACCCTGCGTGCCGACGACGAGGCACGCGAGGAAGCAGAAAAGGCCGACGCGCGCGAACGCCGCCGCATCGAGCGTGAACGCAAGCGGCAGACGTCGAAGGCCCCGCGGGCGGACGCGGGCCCGGCGCCCGACGAGCGCGGCACCGGCACTCGCCACTCGGCGCTCAGTGGTTGATGCAGCAGCAAAGAGCGATGGGAGCAGACGTGGACACGCAAGCCAGCGCAATCGATCCGATTCCGGCAGCGGATAGCCGGGGTTCCATGACGCCCGGCGTGAGAATCCTCGCCGGACTCCACGCGGGTGCGCGGCGCGACGGCCTCGGAACCGGCATGCTGGTGATCGGTGCCGCCGACGATTGCGACCTGATCCTCGCCGACAACGGCGTGGCGCCGCACCACGCGATCCTCGGCATCACGCCGACCGGCTGGTCCGTGCGCGCGCTCGACGGCGCGGTGGTGGTCGCTTCGCGCGCGATCCCGCCCGGCGACTCGGTGGTGCTCGACTGGTTCGACGTGGCCCACCTGGGTCCGGTCTCGCTCAGTGTCGGCGACCCCGACAGCCCGCGCTGGACGACGTTGTCCGGACCCGCGGCCGCCACCGAGGCCAGCGCCGCGAGCGCGCGATCGAGCCGCCGCAAGCGCTTGCTGGTCGAGGCGATCGGCTTGCCGATCTGTGCCGCCACCGCGATCACCGCCGCCTCGCTGCGTCCGCACGAGGAACCGCAGCCGCCCTCCCAGCGCAGCCTGCTGGAGCGCACGGTGCAGGAGGTGTCGCTGGAGACTTCGCGCATCGAACAGGACACCAGGGGCAAGTTGCGCGTGAGCGGGCTCGCCACCGATGACACGAAGGTGGAACGACTGCGCGACAACCTCGCCGCGCGCGGCGTGGTTGCCGAGGTCGCGGTGCGCAGTGGCAAGGACATCGCGCGCGACGTGGCCGAGGTGCTGCGGCTGTCGAACCTGGATGCGGAAACGGGGTATCGCGGCAAGGGCGAAGTCGGCATCCGCGGCCACTTCGGCGACGGCACCGCGCTCGACGAGGTGCTCGCGTCACGCGCGCTGCGCGACGTCAAGGGCCTCGCCAAGGTCGCGGTCGTCAACCTCGACGCGGGCGCCCCGGCGCCCCCGCCCGTCGCCGCCGATGCAGAGGCGCGCCATATCGTGGTCGCGGTGGGCGGGCGCGATCCCTACGTCATCACCGGTGATGGATCGCGCTACTTCGCAGGTGCCGAACTGCCCTGCGGCGGGCGGCTGCACGCGGTGGACGGCGCTACGGTGTTCGTCGACGCCGCGGCCGGTGCCGGAACGCTCGACTGCACCGGCGCGATCGAGATGGCGCGGCTGCCCGATGCGGCGCGCGCCGGTCCACCCGAACCCGCCTCCACGCCCGCGGTGACCGCACAGGCAAGACAGAACCGAACAGCGAAGTCCGCGGCCAAGGGCTGAGGACGTCGATGCCGCCGGCGCGACCGGCACCCGTGAGAGGAGCAGCAGCATGAACACGATCAACAGCAACAATCCGAAGGCCTCGATGCTCGGCGTGGACGCACTCACCCGTTCGGCCGAAGCCGGCATCGGCGGCAAGGCGCGACGGCCGGTCGGCGAAGCCGAGGCCGGCAGCTGGTTCGAGGCGCTCGCGGGCGCCTGGGGCAAGGCGCTCGACCAGCAGGCGGCGACGCTCGCGCACATGTCCGACCAGCTCAGCGCGGGTGGCGACCAGCCATCGGCGATCGTCCAGCTCAGCGCCGAAAGCATGCGCATGCAGTTCATGTCCAACAGCGCATCGACCTCGAACAACAGTGTCGGCCAGGCGCTCGAGACCCTGGGACGCAAGCAGTGAGTCACCAAGGTGCCGCGTGCGCAACGTCGCGCGCGGTCGGCAGGAAAGAGGAGGCATGCACATGAGCATGGAAACCGTACCGGTCACGATCGACATGGTCGCGTCCGCCCAGATCCAGCCGGCGGCGAAGCAGCCGGCATCGATGGTCGACATTGCGCAGTTCCAGCGGTCCTACGCCGAAGCCCAGCAGGCGAGGCAGGCGGCCGGACCGGACCAGGCCGCGGCGGCGTCGGGTCCGGAATCGGAAGGGTTCCGCGCGCTGCTCGGTACGCTGGATTCCCTCAACGGACGCGTCGACCAGCTCGGCGACCTGTCGAAGGTGGCGACCAGCAAGGCCGACCTCACGCCCGGCGACATGCTGATGCTGTCGGTGCGCTGCCACGAGTTCCTGTTCCATTGCGAACTCACGTCGAACGTCGCCAATCGCACGTCGGACGGCGTGCAGCAGCTGTTCCGCCAGCAGTCGTGACGATCGGAGAACGATGATGTCCGGTTCGCTGCGGATCACCGCCATCGTGCTGTGCACAGTTGCGCTGTGTGCATGCGGGCGCACGATGCTGTACGCCAACCTCGACGAACAGCAGGCCAACCAGGTGCAGGGCGCCATGCTCGCCGCCGGCATCGACGCCGACAAGCAACCGGCCGACAACAAGAAAGGCTGGTCGGTGGAAGTGGGCAAGGACGACTTCCCGCTCGCGATGCAGTTGCTGCAAGCGAAGGGACTGCCGTCGGCGCCGTTCGAGTCGATGGGCATGGTGTTCAAGAAGGAGGGTTTCGTCTCCTCGCCGCTGGAGGAGCGCGCGCGCTACCTCTACGCGATCGCGCAGGAGCTCGAACATACGCTGGAGCAGATCGACGGCGTGGTGAAGGCGCGCGTGCACATCGCGTTGCCCGAGCCCGATCCCGTCGGCGACAAGCAGAAGTCGGCCTCCGCTTCGGTCGTGGTCATCCACGATGCAGCATCCGAACTCGCCGATCGCGAGACCGACATCAAGGCGATCGTGACGGACGCGGTGGAAGGTCTCGAGGACGTCAACAAGGTGACCGTGAAGTTCTTCGGGCGCAGCGAGGGCGAGGCGGTGCACGCGCTCGCCCGCCCCGCGCCGGCGACACCGCGGGAACGGTTCGGCGCGGTACCCGTCGCGGCCGCGGTCGGCATTCCCGCGGTGCTCGGCGGCGTCGTGCTCGGCCTGTGGGCGTGGTTCGGCACGCGCCGGCGCAATGCACTGGTCGCACGCGAACGCGATGCACGCCATGGCTGAGTTGGCCTGGGCCCGCGTGCAGAAGGTCGCGCTGGACGGCGCGCATCCGGCGTGGTTCGGGCTGCCCGACGATGCGTTGCTGGAGCGAGCGCGGGCGTCGCGCGCCGGGCGCCGGCTGCTCGCGCGCAGCCTCGCCGCAGGTGCCGCGCCGCATCTTTTCGGAACCCTGCCGGTCGCGCTGCCGGCTGTTCTCGCGGGCCAGGGCTGGTTGCTGCTTCCTGGCGAGGTCTTGCGCGAACTCGCGTTCGATCTCGGTGCACTCGCGTACGCGCCGGCGATCCGCGAGCGCATCGCGCGCGCCGACGTGCTTCGGCTGCGTGCGGTGCTCGGCGCGCGCCGCTATGCGGAGGCGCTGAAGGTCGCCGAC
>DAIOWG010000157.1:0-6930 GCA_036758645.1 Dokdonella sp.
GGTGCGTCGGCGTGCCGCCGCAGCCCGAATCCGCGTTGCGGCACCCGTGCAATGCGCTCGAGCGCGTCGAGGATCCCGCCCGCAGCTGGCGCCGCTGGGTCAATGCGCGACTCGAAGGCGAATACGCAGCCACCTGGCGCCGCCTCGACCGGCTCGTGCTGTTGCAGGCCCCCGACGCCGGCGTGGTCGCGCGCTGGCGCAGCGAGCAGGAACGCTCTCTGCTCGCGCGCAACGCGCCGCATGCGATGGACACGGCCGCGTTGCGGCGCTTCCTGCAGCACACCGAACGCCTTGGCCGGCATGCGCTGCGCGCCTTGCCCGCACGCGCGCAGCTGCGCCTGCTGCTCGATCGCGACCGTCGCGTCGTGGCGATGCGTCGCGCCGCGCGCGGCTGAGGCATCTCGCCCGCTCGTGCGTGCGCGCGGCGGCTCAGACCTGTTCGAGCCGATAGCCGTGCTGGTAGATCGCGGCCAGGCGCCAGCCGTGTTCGCCGCCGAGTTCGAGCTTCTTGCGCAGGCGGCTCACGTGCGTGTCCACCGTGCGCGTCGACACCGCGGAGCTGAGGTTCCAGACGTTCTCGAGCAACGCATCACGGCTGACGATGCGACCCTGGCGGCGGAACAGGTAGCTTGCCAGGTCGAACTCGCGCTGGGTCAGGTCGACGTCCTGCCCCGCGAGCGTGACGCGCCTGCGCTTCGCGTCGACCGCGTACGGCACCACGTCCAGCGTGTCGGACCCTTCCGCGTCGACGCCGTGACGGCGCAGCACTGCGCTGACGCGTGCGATGAGTTCGCGCTGCTTGGGCGGCTTGACGACGTAGTCGTCGCCGCCGCTCGCGAGCCCGCGCACGATGTCGTCCTCGCTGTCACGCGCGGTCAGGAACACCACCGGCAGGCTGCCATTGGGCGAGGAGCGGATCGCTTCGAGTACCTCGATGCCGGATCCGTCCGGCAGCATCCAGTCGAGCAGCAGCAGATCGACCGCTTCGCTTCCCTGGCGGCGACGGTACTCGGTCGCGTTGCGGAAATGGCGAACCGCGTAGCCCGCTTCCTCGAGCCACTGTGCGACCAGCGCAGCCATGTCCTGATCGTCCTCGAGCAGGCCCACCACCAGACCCAGTTTGCTCATGGCGTCAGATCACCGACGACGGAACGACGGCATTACTCGACGATGAAATTGATGCGCATGTTGACGCGCCATTCGGTGATGCTTCCATCCGCCGAGGTGGCGACCTTGATCTCGTTGACCCAGGCGCCCTTGATGTTCTTCACCGTTTGCGAAACCTTGCGCAAACCCTGTTGCACCGCGTCTTCGATGCCCTTGGGCGACGAGCTGCTCAGTTCGATGACCTTGGCGACGGACATGACGCGCTCCCTTGGCTGAGGCCGGTCCACTATAGCACCGGCCCGCAGCATGGGCGCCAGTTGGAACTTCGAGAACTATCCACACGCTCGCGCCGGATGGCGCGCGTTCACGCAGCCTGGGCAGGCGCGGTGGACCCGGCCTCCGGACGCGGCAACCAGCGCAGCCAGAGCAGGAAAACCACGAGCGCGTCGAGCACGATCAGGGCCTGCCAGAGGTAGAGGTGGAACCATTCGAACCAGGTGCGGTTCCACTGCCCGAGGTAGAACAGGCTGATGATGCGCACGAGGTTCAGCGCCTGGATCGCGACGAACCCCAGGCCGATCCCGGCCAGCCGGTGCTTCCACGGCGCGGGGAACGCGAGCATCGCCGACACCAGGATGATCACTGCCTCGACGCCGTTGCAACCACGCTCGATCGATATCGCGAAGCCGGTGGTGGTGCTGCGCAGGATCTTCCCCTGCGCGATCGCATGCGGGTCGAACAGGTCGACGATCCAGACGCAGACTTTCGCGATGCCTGCGGTGAACGGGTCGATCACGTGCCGCTCGACCGGCTGCAGCAGCTCCGCCGCGAACAACACGCCGAGGATCACGATGAAGACGAGCAGGAAGCGGAGCACTGTTGGAGCCGGGAATGGGGAATGGGGAATGGGGAATGGGGAATGGGGAATGGGGAATTGTGATGCAGCAGCGCCGCTCGCGACAGCTTACACAACCGATCGGCTCCACCGAGCCCCGGACGTCACACCTATTCCCTATTCCCTATTCCCGGCTTTGATAGCATCCGCGCAATGAACCCCGCGCCCAACCTGTTCCTGGTCGGTCCGATGGGCGCCGGCAAGACCACGGTCGGGCGCCAGGTCGCCGAGTTGTACCGCATGCCGTTCCTCGACCTCGACCACGAGATCGAGGCGCAGACGGGCGCGGCGATCGGGCTGATCTTCGAGCTCGAGGGCGAGCAAGGTTTCCGTCGCCGCGAACGCGCGCTGCTCGCATCGCTCGCGTCGCGTGACGGGATCGTGCTCGCGACCGGCGGCGGCGCGATCCTCGACGCACACAACCGCGGCATCTTGCAGGCTCGCGGCTTCGTGATCTGGCTCGACGCGAGCGTGGACGCGCAGCTCTCGCGGCTTGCACGCGATCGGCAGCGGCCGCTGCTGCAGGCTCCCGATCGCCGCGAGCGCCTGCTGCGCCTCGCAGCCGAACGCAATCCACTCTACGCGGGCATCGCCGACCTGCGACTGCCCTCGTCGGGCGCCGGCAACAGCATGCACGCCGCGCACGACCTGCTCGACCTGCTCGAGGCGCGCTGGCAACGCGGCGCGGTGGAGAGCGACGCATGAGCGCCGTCGCGCAAGTCGACGTCGCGCTCGGCGCCCGCTCCTACCCGATCTGGATCGGCGACGGCGTGCTGGATGATGCCGCGCGCTGGAGCGCCGCGATCCGCGGCCGCCATGTGCTCGTCGTCAGCAACACGACGGTCGCGCCGCTCTATCTCGCGCGTGTGCTCGAGGGCCTCGCTGGCTTCTCTCATGCGAGCATCGTGCTGCCGGATGGCGAGGTGCACAAGACGCTCGCGTGCGCGGGCGAGGCATTCGCTGCGCTCGCCACGCTCGGCGCAACCCGGGACGCGAGCGTGATCGCGCTCGGCGGTGGCGTCGTCGGCGACCTCGCCGGCTTCGCGGCCGCCTGCTGGATGCGCGGCATCGATTTCCTGCAGTTCCCGACCACGCTGCTCGCAATGCTCGACTCGTCGGTCGGTGGCAAGACCGGCGTGAACCTCGCGGCCGGCAAGAACCTCGTCGGCGCGTTCCACCAGCCGCGCGCGGTGGTCGCCGATACCGTCACGCTCGAGAGCCTGCCGGCGCGCGAGTACCGCGCGGGCCTGGCCGAAGTCGTCAAGTACGGCGCCATCGGCGATCCCGCGTTCTTCGCCTGGCTGGAACAGCACGTCGATGCGCTCTCGGCGCGCGACAGCGCGGCACTCGTGCACATCATCACGGCGAGCTGCCGGCACAAGGCCGCGATCGTCGCGCGCGACGAGTTCGAGCAGGGCGAGCGCGCGCTGCTGAACTTCGGCCACACCTTCGGCCATGCGTTCGAGACCCTCGGCGCATACGACGGGCTGCTGCACGGCGAGGCCGTCGCGATCGGCATGCTGCTCGCGGCGCGCCTGTCCGCGACACTCGGTCGCGCTCCGACCGCCGACGCCGATCGCCTGGCCGCACTGCTCGGCGCACTCGGCCTGCCGGTAGAGCCGCCCGCGCACGACCCGCGGCGCGTGCTCGGACTCATGCGGCTCGACAAGAAGAACCTCGGCGGCCTCCTGCGGCTGGTGCTGTGGCGCGGGATCGGACGCGCCGAGATCGCGACCGGCGTGCCCGAGCACGCGATCCTCGACCTGCTCGCGCGCGCCTGAGCCGCATGCACCCCGCGGCGCGGGATCGCGCTGCGACCTGCGCGCCGCGGGTACAATTGGCCGATGCGAGTGTTCATGCAGACCCGGCCGATCGGCACCGATCCGCCGCGCTACTACCAGATCGTGCTCGAGCAAGACCTGCTCGGCGGCTGGACCCTGTTCCGCGAATGGGGCCAGCAGGGCAGCCGCGCGAGCAGCAAGCGCGAGCTCTACCTCGAACGCGACGCGGCCGTGGCCGCGTTCGAACACGCGCGCGACGCGCAGACGCGGCGCGGTTTCCAGGTCATGTTCGCGCAGGGCTTCGACGGCCCGCGCATGGGCTGACGCGCCCGCGGTCACCGCGCGGATCCGCGCGCACCTCTTCCACTTCCGACGACACGCCATGAGCCCCACCGATCAACACCGCTTCCTGCGCGCGCTGCGGCGCGAGCCCGTCGACACCACGCCGATCTGGATCATGCGCCAGGCCGGTCGCTACCTGCCCGAGTACCGCGCGACGCGCGCGCGCGCGGGCAGCTTCCTCGCGCTCGCGCAGACGCCCGAGCTCGCCTGCGAAGTCACGTTGCAGCCGCTCGCGCGCTTCGCGCTCGACGCCGCGATCCTGTTCTCCGACATTCTCACGGTGCCCGATGCGATGGGCCTGGGCCTCAACTTCGTCGAAGGCGAAGGCCCGAAGTTCGCGCGGCCGCTGCGCAGCGCCGCGGACATCGCGCGACTCGGCGTGCCCGATCCCGAAGCCGAGCTCGGCTACGTGATGGACGCGGTGCGCCTGATCCGGCGCGAACTCGCCGGACGCGTGCCGCTGATCGGATTCGCCGGCAGCCCGTGGACGCTGGCCTGCTACATGATCGAGGGCGGCGGGTCCTCGAGCTTCGCGCGCGCGAAGGCGCTTGCACTCGAGGATCCCGCGACGATGCACCGGTTGCTCGACACGCTGGTCGAGGCCGTTGCGCGCTACCTCGCGGCACAGGCCGCGGCCGGCGCGCAGGCACTGATGCTGTTCGACACCTGGGGCGGGCTGCTCGCGCCTGCGATGTTCCACGAGTTCTCGCTGCGCGCGCTCGCCGCGATCGCGGCGCGACTGCGTGCCGATCCGGCCGCGGCCGAGGTGCCGCTGATCGTGTTCTCCAAGGGCGCCAACGGCCATCTCGAGGCGCTCGCCGACACCGGCTGCGCCGCACTCGGCGTCGACTGGACGATCGACATCGGTGAAGCGCGCGGGCGCGTCGGCGCACGCGTCGCGCTGCAGGGCAACCTCGATCCCGCGGTCCTCGCCGCCTCGCCGGAAGCGATCCGCGCCCAGGCCCGCGCCGTCATCGATGCGTTCGGCGACGGACCGGGCCACGTGTTCAACCTCGGCCACGGCATCACGCCCGACATCGACCCCGCGCACGTCGCCGTGCTCGTCGACGCCGTGCACGAACTCGGCCGCGGGCGCGCGGTTGCGAGTCGAGGCATCGGCGAAGATTGAAATACGGACACGAAGGGCACGGCGAGGATCGGAACCGGGTTGGAACGCGGGGCACACGCAGAACGTGCTCCCGGTCGCCCGTGCGCACTTCATTGCGTTGCGCGCCGTACTCCGCAAGCGGCGGCTGGGTCGAGCGCCCCTGATCCAACGGCTGTCGCGCTTCCTGCGTGTCCTGCGTTGCTGCGTGTTTCAGTCCCTTCTCGCCCTCCTGGCCTCGCCCTGCTTCGTGTCCTTCGTGATTCAGTCTTTCCCGCTCCCTTGCGGATCCGTCACGCGGACGGCGCGCGTGCGGCCAGTGCGGTGGCGATCGCGTCGCGCAGCAGCGCGGTCGTGACCGGCTTGCGCAGCAGCGTGTCCATGCCGGCCGCCCGGATGCGGGCTTCCTCGTCACCGACCGAGCGTGCGGTGACCGCGACCAGAGGCAGCGCCGCATGCGCCCCGCTGCGCAGCACCCGCGCGAGCTGCAGGCCATCGATGCCGGGCAAGTCGAGGTCGAGCATCACGAGGTCGTAGCGCGCGCGCTCGAGTTCGGCGAGCGCAGCGAGACCATTCGCGACGTGCCGCGCGCGGTGCCCGATCTGGCCGAGCAGGCCCACCACCACCTCGGCCACGGTGGTGTCGTCCTCGACCAGCAGGATGTCGAGTGCGGCGGCATCGGCCGGTTTGGGCGCCGGCACCGGCGCGGCGGCGTCTCCGACCACGTCGTAGATCGGAAGCACCACGTCGAAGATGCTGCCTTCGTCGAGCGTGCTCGACACCGAAATCGTGCCACCCATCAGCACCGTCAGTTCGCGGCAGATCGCGAGGCCAAGGCCGCTGCCGCCGTGCCGGCGCATCACGCCCGCGGCCTGCTGGAAGCGGTTGAACAGGCGTGCGCAGACCTCGGCGCTCATGCCCGGCCCGGTGTCGGCGACGCGGAAGCACAGGTGGCTCGCGCCGTGCCGCGTCAGCCGCAAGGTGACGCCGCCACGCTCGGTGAACTTGATCGCGTTGTTGACGAGGTTGAGCAGGATCTGCTTGATGCGCGTCTCGTCGCCCCAGACCTGCGTCGGCACGTCGGGGCCGATCTCGACGGTGATCGAGAGTCCCTTGTGCTGCGCGAGCACCTGCTGCATGCCCGCGATCTCGCGCAGCAACGCGGCCGGATCGATCTGGATGTCGTCGAGCGCGAGCTTGCCGGCATCGATGCGCGCGATGTCGAGGCTGTCGTTGACCAGCCGCAGCAGCATCTGGCCCGACTGCTGGATCGCGGCCGCGTAGCCGCGCTGGCGTTCGTCGAGCGGTGTCGCCAGCAGCAGTTCGCTCATGCCCAGCACGCCGGTCATCGGCGTGCGGATCTCGTGCCCCAGCGTGGCGAGGAACGAAGACTTCGCTTCGACCAGCTGTTCGCTCGCGCGCCGCTGCTCCTCCGCGATCGCATACGCATGGCGCCGCCGCACGCGTGCGCGCCACGCACCGAACGCGAGGCCCGTCGCGAGCGCCGCAAGCGTCGCGTACAGCGCGAACGCCAGCGGCGTCGCCCACGGCGCGCGCGCGACCTCTACGCTCAATGGCTGACCGAGCGTGGCCCACGCACCGTCGACATTCGCGGCGCGCGCTTCGAGCGTGTAGTGACCGGCCGGCAACTGTGGCCAGGTGCGCTCGCCGCGCTCGGCATCGATCCAGTCCGGGTCGAA
>DAIOWG010000158.1:0-5652 GCA_036758645.1 Dokdonella sp.
GTCGATCTCGCGGCGATCCTGCGCAAGGCGACCGCGACCGACGCCGCCGCGCGCTATGCGACCGCGGACGCGCTCGCGGATGACGTGCGCGCGTACCTCGACCACCGCCCTGTGCGTGCGCGGCCGCGTCGCGTCGCCTATCTCGCAGCACGCTACCTGCGCAGGCATCCGTTCGGCACCGCCGCGGCCGCGCTCGCGCTCGCGCTGCTCGTCGGCGCTGCGAGCGCATTCACCTGGCGGCTCGGCATCGAGCGCGATGCCGCGGCCTACCAGGCCAGGGTCGCCACGTCGGTGCTCGACTTCCTGCAGGACGACCTGCTCGCGGCGGCGGATCCGGCGGCGACGCGCGGGCGCGAGGTGACCGTGCACGATGCGCTCGACCTCGCGTCGCGCTCCGCCGGCCAGCGCTTCGCGCAGTTGCCGGTCGAACTCGCCGCGGTGCGCAGCACGCTCGCGCGTCTCTACTACAAGCTTGGGCGGAACGCCGACGCCGAGCGTGAGGCGCGCCTCGCGCTCGCGATCGACGCGGCCGGCGAGCCGTCGCGCGAGCAACGACTGCGCGCGCAGGCGATCCTCGCCGACGCGCTGGTGTCGTCCAACGCCTTCGACGAAGCCGGCGAGACGCTCGCCGCGGTTGTCGCCGGGTGGGAGGCGCTCGGCCGCCCGCATTCGCGCGAAGCAATCGATGCGCGCTTCAGCATCGGGTACCTGCTGAACTACCGCGGCGAGTACGACGAGGCGGAGGCGGTGTTCGCTCGCGTGGCCGAAGAGGCGCAGCACCACCTGAGTGGCGACGATGAACTGAAACTCGCGATCGCGAGCATGCGCGCGGCCAACCTGCAGACGCTGGGCCGCGCCGGGGAAGCGTGGGCGTTGCTCGAACCCGCGTACGCGCGCAGCGTCTCGCTGCGCGGCGAGGACCACCCGGAGACGGTCGAAGCCGCGCACAACATCGGCGTCCTGATGCGCGACATGGGGCGCGTCGACGAGGCACTGCGCTGGCTGGAGCCGGCGGTCGCGCGCTCGCGCTCGGTACTCGGCGACGACCATCCGTCCACGCTTCGCAGCGCGAACGTGCTCGCGAGCATCTACCGCGACGCGCGCGACTTCACGCGCGCCGAAGCGCTCTACGCCGATGTGCTGGAGCGCAGGCTGCGCGTGCTCGGCGAAGAGAACACCTCGACCCGCGTCACGATGGGCAACCTCGGCCAGCTCTACCTCGAGATGGACCGTCCCGAGCGCGGCGCACCCTTGCTCGAACGCGCGCTCGAACTCGACGTGCGATTGCTCGGCGAGCGCCACCCCGAGACGCTCGCCACGATGAATGCGATCGCGCGGCTGTATCGCGCGCAACGCCGGCACGGCGAGGCGGAGGCGATGCATCGCCGCGTGCTCGCCGGCGTGGAAGCGGAGATGGGTGCGGGCGCCTGGCAGGGCGGCGCCGCGCGCGCAGCATTCGCCGAAACGCTGGAGCTCGCGGGACGCGACGCCGAGGCGGAGGCCGAGTACGAACGCGCGGCGGCGATCCTCGAGGAATCGCTCGGTCCCACGCATGCGCGCACGCTGAAGGTTCTGGCCGCACGCGATGCCCTGCGTGCGCGGCGCGCCGGCATCGCGGTGCGCTGACGCGCGCCGCGTCGACCGCGACGGCGCGTGCACCTCGGTCTCGCGTGCGAGTCAGTGCGTCGGCGCCACCGCCCCGAGTTCGCGCGCGAGCCAGGCCCGGCCCGCATGCCAGTCACGATGCGCGGTGCGCGGCGAGATCGCCAGCGCTTCGGCGGTCTCGTCATCGCTGAGGCCGCCGAAATACCGGCATTCGAACACCTGCGCCTGGCGCGGCTGTTCGCGCGCGAGCCGGCTCAGCGCGTCGTCGATCTCGATGAGCTGCTCGAACTGTCGCCGGTCGGCCGGATCGACCGCATCCAGCGAGGCGGCCGCTTCACCGCCGCCGCGTTTGAGCGCGAGGCGTTCGCGCGCGTGATCGGTCAGCACCTGGCGCATGATGCGCACCGCGAGCGACAGCAGGTGGTCGCGGTCGCGCGGGACGCCGCCTGCGCGCGAGAGCCGCAGGTAGCATTCGTGCACGAGCGCGGTCGTGCACAACGTGTTGTCGCGCGGACGGGCACGCGCACCGCGTGCGAGGCGCTTGAGCTCGGGATAGACGAGGTCGACGAGGCGGCTCCAGGCCGCCTGGTCACCGCTGCCGGCAGCCTGCAGCAGCCGTGTGATGTCGCCCGCAACGGCAGGGTGGTCGGCGCGCGCCGTCGGCGTCGCGGAATGGAGGGCGGCGCGCATGTCAGCCTCGCCCCCCGCGCGGGCGGAATTCGGCGAGTCGGCCGTCGACGCGATCGAGCATCGGCTCGACCGCCTCGCGCGCCTTCTCGGCCGCGTTGAGGCTCGTGAAGTTGACCTGTTCGGCGCCGCTGGTCCACAGCACGCTGCCGTCCGACACGCGATACGCCTTCACGCCGAGCTGCACGGTGTAGAGCGTCGACGCCTGGCCATAGTACGTGAGCTCCTGCGTGCCGACCGGGCGCGCGTGCACGAACACGACCGCGTCGGCCTTGCCGCGCAACGCGCGCAGGTTCGGACCGTTGCCGCTGCCACGCCCGCCTTCGATCACGCGGAAGCCGCGACTCTGCAGCAGGTCGACCAGCGCGTCTTCGGCCGGCGAGGCGATCACGTCATCGCCCGCGGACACCACCGCGATCGTCGGCACGCGCGGCTTCGCGGGCGCGCTCGGCTTTTCGCTCGGCGTCACCTTCGCGACGCGCGGCGCCGGCGCGGCTTCGACCACTTCGGCCGACGCCTTCGCCGCGGGCAGGTCCCGCAACGCTTCGATGCCGGCCTGCGAGGCACGTGCTGCAGGCGCGCCGGCGTCTTCGTGAGCAGCGAGCGGGGCGGGCATGTCGGCCGGCGCCGCAGCGACGTTCGCTTCGGTCGCGACCGGTGGCGCGGCGGGGGCCTGCAGCGGAGCCGTACTCGGCGCGACGCTCGCGGCGACTTCGCCTGTCGTCGGCGTGGGTGCGGGCGTCGCCGGCGGCAGCGGGGCCACGCGTGTCGCGTCCGCTTCGGTCGATGCGACCTGCGGCGCGCCGAACAGGCCGCCGAGCGCTGGAATCTGGTGGCGCATCGCCCAGCTGCCGCCCGCCACCGCGAGCAGCAGCACCGCGGCGATGGCCCAGGGCAGGGCGGAGCGGCCATGTGGCTGGCTGCCTGCGGGCACGGTCGGACGTTCGAGCACGCCGCGGCGCACCGCGCCCGGCGCGGTCGGCGGTTCGGGCTGGCCGCTCGCGGTGATGCGCGTCTGCGCGCCGGATGCACGCATCGGCGTCGCCGGCGTGCTGTGCAGCGGCACCTGGCCCGAGACCGGCGTCTTCTGGCCGATCAGCGTGGCCGCAGCCGGCGACAGCTTCGTCTGCACCGTGATCGGCCCGCCCTTGGCGACCAGCGGATGGCGCGCGAGGTCGGCGACGAGGTCGTGGCAGTTCTGGTAACGGTCGCCCGGTTCCTTCGCGATCATGTGCGTGAGGATGCGCGCGACGTCGGGGTCGACGTCGTGGTTGAGGCTGCGCACGTCGGGGATTTCGGCCTTGACCACTTCGAGCATTAGGCCGAGCGGCGACTCGTCGTTGAACGGCATCTTGCCGGTCAGCATCTCGAACAGCACGATGCCGAGCGAGAAGATGTCCGAGCGCTGGTCGACCGGGCGGCCGAGGCAGACTTCCGGCGACAGGTAGCCCGGCGTGCCGACGAACTCGCCGGTCGAAGTCAGCTTCTTGGACAGGTCCTGGTTCGACAGCGCGATGCCGAAGTCGGCGATCTTGACTGCGCCGCGGCTCGAGATCATCAGGTTGCCGGGCTTGATGTCGCGGTGCACGACGCCGCGGTCGTGCGCGGTCGCGAGGCCCTGCGCGGTCT
This sequence comes from Dokdonella sp., assembly GCA_036758645.1. Classification (GTDB taxonomy): domain Bacteria; phylum Pseudomonadota; class Gammaproteobacteria; order Xanthomonadales; family Rhodanobacteraceae; genus Dokdonella_A. Next base: position 3,922 of record DAIOWG010000158.1, read on the forward strand.
GGTGGATCACCTTCGCCGCCTGTTCGACCGTGAGGCGATGGTCGCGCTTGAGCATCGAGCCGAGCGACTCGCCTTCGACGAACTCCATCACGAAGTAGGTCTGACCCTCGTCTTCGCCGATGAAGTAGATCTGGATGATGTGCGGATCGTTGAGCGCGGCCATGCTGCGCGCCTCGCGCAGGAAACGCTCCTTGATCGCCTCGTCGTGCGCGAGCGAGTCGGCCAGCACCTTGATCGCCACATAGCGATTCAGCGAGGCCTCGTAGCCCTTGTAGACGACGCCCATGCCGCCGCGGCCGAGTTCGGCGACGATGTCATAGTGGCCCAGACGCGTTCTCATGACAGCTCCCCGGCGGGGGGATCCCCGCGATTCGAAACCATCCTACACCTGCGCCGACGGCCGCCGCGCGGACCCTCTTGGCGGCGCAGGGGGTGCAGGCGTCGCAGTCCGAACGTGATCCGGTTCGCATTCGGGCGCGATTGAGACCGACATGCACGCCGCCTACACTCGGGCGTTCCGCGCGTCCCTTGGTCCGCCATGCCCGAGCGCACCCGCCTGCCCGGTTGGTTCCTGTTGCTGCTCGCGGTGCTCGCGCTGGTGGCGCTCGCGCGCGCGGGCGGATTGCTGCTGCACCGCCCGCTGCTGGCGTACGCGAACAACTATGACCAGATCCGGTACAGCGCCTGCCTCGATCTCGCGCCGTGGCGGCCGGGCGATCGGCCCGATCGCGGCCATCCGCAGGCGCCGCTCTCCCGATACGCGTTCCAGCCGATTCCGCCGGGCCTTTGCGTCTGGAGTTCGGACCTGCTGTTCACCGCGCCGGTCGCGGCCGCCTGGCGGACTTCCGAAGCATTCGGCGCGCGCGCGATCCACTCCGTGCACCGCCTCGCGGAGTGGCGCCTGCTGCTGTGGCTCGCGCTCGCAGGCTGGACCGCGCGTGAACTGCTGCGCTCGGGGCAGCCAGAGGCCGCGGCCGGCTACCTCGGCTGGCTCGCATTGTTTGGCCAGGATCCGGCCAACCTGCTGTACTTTCCGACCTTCTACGCCGAAGCCGGCGCGTTGCTCGGCTTCCACGCCTGCCTCGCCGGCCTCGCAGTCGCGCTGCTGCGCCCGACCCGCGCGGCGCTCGTGGTCGCTGCGGCCGGCGCCGCGATCCTCGCGGGGAGCAAGCAGCAGCACCTCGTGTTGCCGTTGCTGCTCGGCCTCGTGATGCTGGTGATCGCCGGTCGCATGCGGCGCAGGATTGCGCTTGCGCTGCTGGTCGGAGCACTCGCGGGGCTCGCGTTGCAACTTGCCGATCTCTCGCGCGCGACGCCGGTCGCGCAGGCGGTCGATCGCGCCAACCGCGCGAACTTCGTGCTGACGGTGTTGCTGCCCGAAAGCAGCGATCCCGCGCGCGTCGCGTCGGCGCTCGCGCTCGAACCCGCGTGCATCGCGCATGCGGGACGCAGCATCTACGCGATGCCGCTGCCGGTCGAACGCATCTGCTCGCAGGTGGCGCACTGGCCGCGCCTCGCGCCCTGGTGGCTGCTGTTGTCCGATCCGCCGGCGACCGCGCGCGCATTGTTCCATGTCCCGCGCCTGCTGCTGCCGTGGACGCCGCCGCTCGGCGTGGTGGAAGGCGAGACCTGGGGCGCCCTGCCGTCGAGCCAGCCGAGCTGGAACCGCGTGTTCGGCGATCGCACGGGGATCGCCATCCTGCTGCAGCGCCCACGCCAAGTTATTGATTA
>DAIOWG010000158.1:5662-6901 GCA_036758645.1 Dokdonella sp.
ATCGGCTTGCTGCTGCTGCCCTGGCTGGTGGCGGCCGTGGCCTGGTGGCGGAGCCGCGACCGCGCGGCGGTCGGGTTCGCGCTGACCTGCGCGGTGGGCAGCGCGGCGGTCGCGCTGGTCTCGCTGTTCGGTGACGGCGACGTCGATTTCGCCAAGCATGCACAACTTGCACCGAACTTCGCGCTCGCGAGCCTCGGCCTCGTGTTCACGGCGCTCACCCGGCAAGCGCTCGGTGCAGGAGTGGATCGGTGAAGGTCGCATCGCGCGCATGGCTCGCACTGTTCGCGCTGCTCTGGCTCGCGGGCACGCTGCGCGCACTCGCGCTGTGGTCGCACGAACCGCTGTACGCGTATGCGAACAGCTACGACCAGACGCGCTATACCAACTGCTTCGGCTTCCATCCCGATCGGCCGCCTGGAGTGCCGCCGCAGCAGAACAGTCCGCAGGCGCCGTACGCGAAATTCCGCTTCATCGAGTCCGGCGACCCGATGTGCTACTGGTCGAGCGAACTCTTGTTCACCGGCGCGAGTGCGCTCGCCTGGCGCATCGGCGAAGCCGTCGGCGCAACGGGTTCGCACGACGTGCGCCTGGTCGGCGCGTTGCGCTGGGGAGTGCTGCTCGCGTTGTCGATCGCTTTCTCGATCGCATGGTGGCGGCGCGGCGACCCGCGCACGGCGCTCGCGAACGCGCTGCTGGTGCCGCTGCTGTTCGCCGATCCGGCGAACTCGCTCTACCTCGACACGTTCTATGCGGAGTGGACCGCGTTGCTCGCGGCCTACGCGCTGATCGCGGCCACCTTGCTGTGGCGCGACGCGCCGTTCGCGCGACGTCGCTTCGCGCTGCTCGCGCTCGCGGGGTTCGCGCTCGCGACCGCGAAGATCCAGCACCTGCTCCTGCCGGGAGCGATCGCATTCGCGGTGGTCGTGCTGGATCGCGCGCGGCTCGGGCGCACGGGCTGGCGTGCGATCGCGCTCGCGATCGGCGCGCTTGCCGGTTCATGGCTGCAGTTCGTGCAACTGCAGCGCGACGACGCGATGATGGATGCGATCGACCAGTACAACCGCGCCGACGTGCTGTTCACGGCCTTGCTGCCGGCGAGCAGCGATCCGCAAGCACTGCTGGCCGAACTCGGCATCGACCCGCGGTGCGCGCGCTACAGCGGCCTGCATGCATGGCAACTGCCTGCGATGCCGCCACAGGCCTCCGCGCGATTCGCCCAATCCCGCCGCGGCGACCAGC
>DAIOWG010000159.1:0-6859 GCA_036758645.1 Dokdonella sp.
GCGACCGGGAAGCTCCAGGTGAAGCGCGCCGAGCCGTGGCTGTCCGCGCCGCTGCGCAGCGAATGGCGCAGCAACAGGCCGAACTCGTTCGCGTCGCCGATGTGCAGCACCTGCAGTTCGCCGCGTCCCATGTAGTCTTCGATGTCGGGGTTGTTGTCCGAATCGAACGACTCGTTGATGCGCCACCACGGGCGCAACATCACGCTCCAGCCTTCGCGTTCGAAGCCGATGTTCGCGATCACGCGGTTCCAGCTGCGCGACAGCGGATCGCTGCGGCCGTTGGACTGGTGGTTGACTCCGACGCCGAGCAGCCGGCCGTCCCAGCCGAACGCGCGGTAGCGCGTGTCGAACACGAGCATGACTTCGGGCTCGTAGTCGGTTTCGCGGAAAGGGCGCGAGATGTCGCCGTTGTAGAGCTGCCAGCGCGAGGATTGCGTGTAGGTCGCCCAGACGTCGCCGTGGTCGCCGAACACGCCCTGCCAGACCTTGGTCTTGAAGCTGAGCTGGAACTTGGCCTCGATGCTGTCGAGCTGCTCGCCCTCGGTGACCGTGTTGTTCGGATTCGGGCTGTGCGGGGTCTCGTTGCGGTCGCTGGTCGCGAACAGCGGCATGATGTAGATCGGCTGGTAGCCGCGCAGGTTGAACGTGCCGAGCTTGTTCTCGGGCGCGAGCTCCCAGCGGCTGTCGAGCAGCGAGCGTTGCGGGTCACCGGTCTCGAGGCCGAACATGTCCTGCGACGCGGACGGCGGAACCGGCGCCTCTGGCGACATCTCGTCGCGATGGGTCGCGTTGTCGTAGCAAGCGAGGCGTTGCGAGTCGGACTCGACCGCCTTGCACGCGCGGATGTCGAGCGGATCAGGCACCTGCGCACCGGCGGTGGCCGCGGCAAGCAGGAGTGTCGCGGAGGCGGCGGCGCGTTTCATCGGTCGGGGTCGGTGGCGCAGGGCGCGGTGGCGCGCATGGTAGGGGGAAAGCGTGGCGGAGTCATGCCCGCGCCGGCCATGTCGGTGCCGAAGCGGCTGCATGCGCGTGCTGCGGTTCAGCTGCCCGAAGCGGGGACGGCAACGCCTCCGCACGCTCCGCGCCATTCGCTTGCGAGCCAGCGCTTCCAGCCCCGGAAGGACGCCAGCGCAAACAGCGAGTCTTCGAGCGCACTCCGGGCCGCCGCGTCAGGGGCTGCGCGGCAGCGCGCCCAGGCGAGCGCCGCGCGTTCGAACTTCGCGTTGTCGCCATCGGCGCGACCGCTGCGAGCGCGCCACGCGAGCACGGCCTCGAGCTGGGTGATCGCGTCGGACCAATCCTCGCGCTGGATGCTCGCGATCGCCCGATCGGAACGCATTGCCCAGCGGTTGGGGTGCTCTTCGTCGTGCGCGACCTGGGTGCCCATCGCCTCCTCGAACAGCGCGATCGCTTCGTCGCCGCGCCGCTCGAGCATCGCGAGCGTCGCTGCGTGCGAGAGGATCAGGCCGAACCAGGTATCGTCCTTGCCGTACCAGGCACGCGCCTCGGCCACGACCGGATCGAGCACGTCGCGCGCCTCGGCCAGCTTGTACTGGTCGTACAGCACCCGCGCGAGGTAGGTGCGCATCGGGAACAGGCTGTAGGGGTCGTCGAAGCCTTCGCGCCGCGCGGTCGCGATCGCCTCGCGCAGCCGCTCCTCGGCCTGCGGCAGGGTCGCGTTCTCCCGCATGTCCCAGGTCGCGATGTTGGTCTGTGCGGCGAGGTAGCTCTCGAGGCCCTCGCGCGTGTGCAGCAGCGGGCGCGCGAGCTCGATCGCGCGCTCGTAGCCGACGCGCGCGCGCTCGATCTCGCCGCCCTCCTCGTCCATCATCGCGGCCTGTTGCAGCAGCGTGATCGGCAGGTGCGGGTCGCCGACGTGGCCGGCCTCCACCAGCGCGAGCGCTTCGTCGATATCGCGCCGCGCGGCGACCCGGTCCGCCGCGAGGTAGCGATGGCTCGCGAGTTCGCTGAGGGCCCGCGCGAGCGTTTCGGGGTCGGCCGATGCGCCGCGCAGGAGCTCGACCGCGAGCGCATACGCATCGCGCGCCTTCGCGCTGCGACCGATGTAGCCGAGCGCGTTTCCGGCCGCCATCAGCATCGCGGCGCGCGTCGCCGCGGGCCGTTGCGCATCGCGATGCAAGTCGGCCACGCTGCGCTCGAGCAGCTCGCGCGCGCTGATGTCGCCGCGTTCGGTGTCGGCCGGCCGCGCACCCTTGAAGAGTTCACCGAAGTAGCCGGCCAGCGCCTGCGCGCGATCGCGCTCGGCTTCGGCGCGGTCGAGCTCGCGATCGAGGGCCTGCAAATGGTAGGCGAGCGCACCGAGCAGCAGTGCTGCGGCCACCGGCCACGCCCAGCGTCGTCGCAGCCATGCGCGCGCGCGATAGCCGCGTTCGCCGCGGCGCGCCTCGACCGGCTCGCGCGCGAGCCAGCGTTCGAGGTCGGCGGCGAACGCATCGGCGCCCGCGTAGCGATCCTGCGGCCGCTTGCGCAACGCCTTCAGCACGATCGCATCGAGGTCCGCGTCGACTCCGGCGAGGCCGGTGCGCGACGAGGGCGGCACCGGCACGTCGTGCAGGATCGCGGCGATCAAGGCGGACTGGTCGCGCGTATCGCCATGCGGCGAAGCCCCCGCGAGCAGCTCGTAGAGCAGCACGCCGAGCGCGTACACGTCGCTCGCGACGGCGGTCGCATCGCCCTCGCCGCGCACGCGCTCCGGCGCGGCGTAGCGCAACGTCATCTGGCTGCTGCCGGTGGTCGTGATCGCCTCCTCGCCGAGCAGCCGTGCGATGCCGAAGTCGAGCAGCTTCGGCTCGCCTGCACGGTCGACGAGGATGTTCGCGGGCTTGAGGTCGCGATGCACGACGAGGTGCCGATGCGCATGGTCCACTGCCGCGGCGATCTTCGACAGCAGGCGCACGCGCGTGGCGAGATCAGGTTTCGCGCGCTCGACGTGGCGGTCGAGCCGCTCGCCGTCGACGTAGGCAGTCGCGAGCCACGGGACGCCGTCGGCATCGCTGCCACCATCGACGAGCGCCGCGATGTTCGGATGTGCGAGACCGGCGAGGATGCGCCGCTCGCGCTCGAACCGCCGCCGGTCTTCGGCGTGCCAGGCACCGTGCAGGATCTGCTTCAGCGCGACCTGCTGGACCGCGTCGCCGATGCGGCGCTCGGCCAGCCACACGCGGCCCATGCCACCGCGGCCGAGTTCGCGCAGCACGCGGTATTGCGGCAAGGCCGGGGCACCGGCGACTGCGGAAGCGCGATCGAGCAGGGCCACGGGTTGACCCGCCGCAGCGAACTGCGCATGCAACGCCGCCGCGAGCGCGGCGTCCTCGCGCGCGATCGCGTCGAGGCGTTGCGCGAGCGCGGCCGGTTCGAGCTCGGACAGGTCGAACCAGGCATCCTTGCGTCGCTGGTAGTCGTTCGCGTGCATGCGGTCCCCGTGGCGGCGCGCATTGTGCGGGCGGCGGCGCGGTTCGCGCCAGCGCCCTTCAATCCATGCCGTCCGCAAACAGGTAGTTCGTTTCGATGCGCCCGACGAGGTAGTCCTCGCCCGCGTTGCCGCCGGTGCACGTCGCATCCGCCCTCCCGACGAACGCCGGGCGGCCGAGCCATTGCGTCATGCGATACAGGGATTGCCGTGGCGCCGTCCCCTGGCACTCGGGCGTATCCGGCTCGAAACGCGCCATGCGCACGCCGCCGCCGCCGAATGCGGGCTCGATGCCATCGCCCGCGGGTTCGCGGCCGACGTGCACGAGCGCGAAATACTGGCCTTCATACGCCCCGCTGGCGATATCGACGGCCGTCGCGCCGTACAGCACGCGGCCTCCAGGCAGGATCTGCACGCCCGGATAACTCGAGCCGCTGGCGAGCAGGCTCGCGTCAGCCGGTATCGGCAGCGGAATGGACGTGACCGCATCGTCGCGAAACACCTGCATGGCCGCGCCCACGCCGCTGCCGCCCTTCGGCGCCAGCGTGGTCACCGCCATCGCAACCGTCCCTGGGCGCACGAGACGCGCGGCACCGGGGAACTGTCGCGGCGTCGCCGGCCCGATCAGGCGATCGTGTTGCGCCAGCGTGTCGGAGTCCAGCGTCAGTCGGCACGCGTTGTAGCCGGTGGAGCCGAACACCCACAGCGTTCCTTGCGGGCCGTCCATCGCGGCGCTGGTCAGCCAGCAATCCACCAACTTGGCAACGCGTACCTGTCCCGACGCATCGAGCACGGCGGCGAAACCCGTCTCCGCAACGGTCGACGTGGCCACGTAGCCCGTGATGACGAGGTCACCGTTCGCGAGTACGTTCAGGCCTACCGCCACCTCGGGCCTGGCCAGATCGGCGATGTGCGCGTCGAGGTCCAGGTCGACCACGCCGCCGATGCCAAAACCCGCGACCGGGAGGCCGGAATCGCGCCCCACGCGCACGAGGCGCAGGTTCTGTTCGCCGTCGTCGACGGTGACGACGTGTGCAATCACTGCATCGCCCGTCGGCAGGCATACCGCGGGCGCGAAGCCCCCATAGCTCGAATAGCCGTCGAAGTCGAAACTCTCCTTGCCGTCGGTGCTGAAGGAAGGGTCGAGGCTTCCATCCGGCAGCAGGCGCGTGGTGACGATGCGCACGCCACCGGAGGCCGAGCCGATCACGATGAACGTGCCACCCGGGCCCGGGCAGCCGACGCGCGCCGCATCGCCGCTTCCATTGGGGCCGGGAACGGCCTGGAAACCGTAGTGCTGCATCCCGCCATCGCCGAACGTGGGATCGAGTGGGCCGCTGTGTGCGCGCAACGACGGCGCAACGAAGAGCGCGGCCAGGGAAAGCGCAGTGAGGAAGTGATTCATGGGGACGGCCAGGGCAGGCGCGGGGTTCGCGCCCATTGCAGTACGCGCAACGCAGGGGAATCCTCCGCTGCCCTGTCTGCCGGGAGCGAAATCGCCGGCCGCGCTGCGCGCGTCCAGCCTACGAAAAGCGCTTCGCGCAGCACCGTAGGCTGGACGACCAAAGGTCGGCCGGCGCTCTTGCCTTTCGCTCGCATGTCGCCTGTCCGGGCAAGTGCGACGGCGGCATCGCAATCCGTCGCGAATGCGCGCGCACGCCAGGCCGCCCATCCGCTCCAGCCAGGGCAGCCCGCGAGTGCCTCGCGCAGCGCGAGCCGCGTCCGCGTCCCGGGTTCGATGCGGCAACGCGCGTAGGCGACCTGGGCGCGATCGAACAGCGCGGCCGGCCCATCGCCGCTGCCTAGGCGCTCGCGCCACGCCAGCACCTGCTGCAGGCGGTCGATCGCGTACTGCCAGTCTCCTTGCATCAGGGCCGCACTGGCGCGATGGGCGCGATGGCTCCAGGCGGCGGACTCGCGGCCGGCCGGCAGCCGAGTTCGAACAGCTCGAACCATGCGTCCTTGTGTTGCTGGTAGTCGTTCACCTGCATGCGGTCTTCTTCGCCGCGCGCATTGTGCGGGTGCCGGCTCGCCGCGCGCCGGCGCCGGTCAATCCATCCCGTCGGCGAACAGGTAGTTGGTTTCGACGCGACCGACGAGGTAGTTTTCCGCACTGCCGTCGACGCAGTTGCCGTCGACGCGACCGACGAACGCGGGCCGCCCGAGCCATGCGGTCACGCGATGCAACAGTTGCCTCGGCGCCTGCCCCGCGCATCCGGGCGCATCGGGCTCGAAACGCCCGACCTGCATGCCGTTGTGGCCGAACGCATGTTCCCACTCGTCGTCGCCGGGTTCGCGGCCGACGCGCGCCATCGCGAAGTAGAGCGCGTCGTCGGTGCTGCTCGCAAGGTCGCGCGCGGTGCCCGCATACAGCACGCGACCTCCGGGCAGGACCTGCACGCCCTGCGTCCCGACCGCATCCGACATCCCGAACGCGTTGCCGCCGAACGCGGGCGACGCCATCGCGAGCGGCGTGGCGACGTCGGCGCGGAACAGCATCAGCAGCGGGCGGTGCGAAGCGTCCGTGTTGCGCGCGACGACCGCCATCGCGACCGCGCCCGGCCGCACGACGCGAGCCGCGCCCGCGTGCACCGTCGAGCCGAGTTCCGCGGTGATGCGCAGGCCCGCGGCCAGCGTGTTCCTGTCCAGCGTCACGCGCAACCCGCCGTTTCCGCTCGAGCCGAACGTCCACAGCGATCCATCCGGCGCATCGAGCGTCGTGGTCAGGTGCCATGCCTCGATGAGTCTCGCCGCGCGCACCGAGCCAGCGTCGTCGAGCAGCGCAACGAAGCCTGAGACACCGCCCTGCGCATTCGAGGCGTAGCCACTGACCACGAGGTCGCCGTTCGCGAGCACATTGAGACCCAGCGGCACCTCCGCCTGACCGAGGCCGGTGACGTGCAGGTCGAGATCGAGGTCCACGATGCCGCCGTTGCCGAATGCGGGATCGGGCAGTCCGGTATCGCGCCTCACGCGTACGAGGCGCATGGACTGCTCGCCACCGGCGCCGGTGATGGCCCGAACGAGGACCGGATCGCCATTCGGCTGGCACACCCCGGGAGCGGGCGACATGGGGTCGGCGACCGAATCGAAACTCTCCTTGCCGTCGCCGCTGAAGCTCGTGTCGTAGCGGCCATCGGGTCGCAGTCTCGCCGTCACGATGCGCACCCCGTTCGATGCGGTGCCGACCACGACGAAGCTCCCGTTGGGCCCCGCGCACCCGACGACCGCGGCATCCGCCAGGAGGCCGTTGACAGGCTGGAAGGCGTAGGACGCGAGGCCGCCCTCGCCGAACGCAGGATCGAATGGCCCGGTATGCGCCGACGCGGCGGAAACCGCGCACAGGCCTGCAAGCGGAAGCGCGAAGCGCAGGGACTTCATGATGCTGGAACTCCAGGAGCGCGCAAGCCGCGCTTCCTGCAGTACGCA